>JAGOGU010000035.1 GCA_017996515.1 Allobrachymonas sp. | reverse complement strand
GAGCGAAAAATCATCCAGAATGGCGCGACCGCCCACGCTGTAGCTGAACTGCACATTGCGCAGCTCAACCAAAGGCGCGGTTTGCGCGCCAGAGGGGGCATGAGATAAAAATGTCGGTCCATTCATAGAGGGCGTAATCATAACAATACCCTGACAACGCGGCTTTTTCCGTTAAGGGTATTGGCCTTTGCACAGGGAATTTACGGCCACCCAACCGTTACCTGGCCAAGAACCATGTTCGCGTCAAGGCCTGCAAGCGCAACACCAGAGGGTACAAACACACCAAACCCCACACCACCCATATGCACAAGGTGATGGCGAATGCACGCGGATGTTGCTTGCGGGTGTAAGCCTGTTTTCTGAAAGTGGGGCGCGCCCGACCTGTGCGCACACTGTCTATCAAACGCCAAAAGAACCATGCAGGCAGCGCTGCCGCCAGCAGCAACCCCATCCACCAGGTCTCCTGCAACACGCATCATTGACCTGTGTTTTTATATGTCGCCTGCAGATACGGCATGGCGCAGTTGCGCATAAGCAATCAATCCGCTATCAGCACCTCGCCGCGCAGCGAATGCGGCAACGCTTCGGTGATGGTGACGTCAATCATCTGCCCCACCAGCCGCTGGCTATTGGGCCCACCGTTGAAATTGACGATGCGGTTGCACTCGGTGCGCCCCATCAACTCGGCCGGATTCTTGCGCGAAGGGCCTTCCACCAGAATGCGTTGCACCGTGCCTGCACGCGATGCGCTGATGCGGCGCACGTTTTCGTCCAGCACCTCTTGCAGGTGTTGCAGGCGTTTGAGCTTGACGGCATGCGGGGTATCGTCATGCAGGTTGGCGGCGGGTGTGCCGGGGCGCGGGCTGAAGATGAAGGAGAACGAGGCGTCGTAGCCCACATCGTCAATCAGCTTCATCATCTTGGCAAAGTCTTCTTCCGTCTCGCCGGGAAAGCCCACGATGAAGTCACTGGACAGACTGATATCCGGCCGCACAGCGCGCAGCTTGCGGATGATGCTCTTGTATTCCATGGCCGTGTAGCCACGCTTCATGGCCATGAGGATACGGTCGGAGCCATGCTGTACGGGCAGATGCAAGTGGTTCACCAGCTTGGGCACCTTGGCATACACATCAATCAGCCGCTGGGTGAATTCGTTGGGGTGGCTGGTGGTGTAGCGAATGCGCTCGATGCCCGGAATTTCGGCCACATACTCGATCAGCATGGCAAAGTCGGCGATCTCGTCGGTGCCGCCCATGCTGCCGCGATAGGCGTTCACGTTCTGGCCCAGCAAGGTCACTTCTTTCACGCCCTGGTCGGCCAGACCGGCCACTTCGGTCAGCACATCTTCAAACGGGCGGCTGAATTCCTCACCGCGCGTATAGGGCACCACGCAGTAGCTGCAATATTTGGAGCACCCCTCCATGATCGAGACAAAGGCGCTGGCACCCTCTACCCGCGCAGGCGGCAGGTGGTCGAACTTTTCGATTTCCGGAAAGCGGATATCCACCTGCGGATGTTGCTGCCGCTCGCGCTCGGCCAGCAGCTCGGGCAGGCGGTGCAGGGTTTGCGGGCCAAACACCACGTCCACATAGGGCGCGCGCTTGACGATCTCTTCCCCTTCCTGGCTGGCGACGCAACCACCCACGCCGATCAGCACCCCTTTCTGTTTGAGGTGCTTGATGCGACCCAGGTCGGAAAAGACTTTTTCCTGCGCTTTTTCACGCACCGAGCAAGTATTGAACAGTATCAGGTCGGCCTGTTCGGGGTCGTCCGTCGGCTCATACCCTTCGGCTGCGCCCAGCACATCGGCCATCTTGGCCGAGTCGTACTCGTTCATCTGGCAGCCAAAGGTTTTGATAAATACTTTTTTACGTGGTTTTTGCGAAGCAGCGGGTGTCATCGGTGTATGCCTATCAAACAATCACCCCAGGGGCTGCACATCTGCTGCCAGCCACAGGGGTAGAAATCTTCCATTCAAGCCTTGCCTGCCGCAGGCGCATGCAGCCTGGCGGGCTATGCTGCAATTGGGGCCCAAGCCCGGTGAGCAAGTATCAGTACTTGGGTTGCATGTGGTACGGCAACATGGGATCGAACTTGTGTTGATCGGGGTTGTAGCCGTCCATGCGCAGCATTTCGTCGCGCTTTTGCTTGGGCGAGGGCTCTTTTCTTTCGTGCTCGCTCAAAATCCAGATGTCACCCACCTGCTGCATGGCATCGCGCACGAACATAACGTGGCGCGCCTTGCCTTTAAGCTGCGACATGTGCAGCATCATGTTGCGTTCATCTTTGATGCGTGCACCAGGAGAGATACGCAAACGCTCGCCATTGATGGTCACCTCTGGCGGATCAACAAAGCGCATATAGCCTTTGTCGGCAATATCGGGAAAATGCCGCGGCAGGGTTTGCTGCCCTTCGATCGCCGGATCCCGATAAGGTTCAACCTCTTGCGCATGGGCTGCTCCTGTCAGGCACAGCAGCACCGACAAACAGGCTGCAGGAACTGCGGTTTGTGGCAATTTGGATAAAAAACGCACAGGATGCTGGCTCATGGCAATCACTTCATATCAAGGCATGTCTATCAAACAGCAGCTGCATGGGTATCACGACGCAACTGCCTGCCATCCGCTTGGATGCAGGATGGATATTTCGGCATATTACACGAAGCAAAGTGGCAAACAACTCTCCTGCTTGTGCACAGATACACATAAACATCAGAAGGTTTATGAAGCCCTCATGGCGATCGTGTAAGCTCAATGCTTTTATTCGCGCAGCCATGACTATCCAGCCCCCACTGATCAACCGCGACCTGAGCATTCTGGCTTTCAACGAGCGGGTGCTGGATTGGGCGGCACGTGAAGAGGTGCCTTTGCTGGAGCGGATGCGCTACCTGTCCATCGTTTCATCCAATCTGGACGAATACTTCGAAGTGCGCATGGCCAATCTGCTCGCCGCCGCGCAAGAGCATGCGCAAGAAGGCGAATTTACCGAGCAGGGCTTTTTGCAGGTCAACGAAAAGGCGCATGCGCTGGTCGAGCAGCAATACGACATCCTCAACCGCCTGGCACCGGCCATGGAGGCGCAAGGCATCCGCATCGTGCCGCATGCCGATCGCACGCCCGAGCAGCGCCGTTGGGTCAGCAACTATTTTCGGCGCGAGGTGATGCCGCTGCTGCTGCCCATCAGCCTGGATCCGGCGCACCCTTTTCCGCAGGTGGCCAACAAATCGCTCAACTTCATCGTCAAGCTCGGCGGGCAGGATGCGCTGGGGCGCTCGCACAGCATTGCCATCATCAAAATGCCGCGCGCTTTGCCGCGCCTGCTGCACCTGCCGCCCGCTTTGTGCGGCGGGCAACACCTGCTGGTGTCACTGCCCAGCATGCTGCGCGCCCATTTGTCAGAGCTGTTTCCCAACCGCACCATCGAGCAGTTCTCGCAATTTCGCGTCACCCGACATTCCGACCTGGCGGTAGACGAAGACGATGTGGGCAATCTGCTGGCCGCCCTGCGCGAAGGGCTGCAACAGCGCCACTATGGCCGTGCAGTGCGCATCGAAGTATCGTCCAACTGTTCGGAAGAATTTGCCACTCTGTTGTGCCGCCAGTTCGAGCTGCCCCCGCAGGCGCTGTACCGCGTGCACGGCCCGGTCAACCTGGCACGCATGGCCATGCTGATCGATCTGGTCAAGCGCCCCGACCTGATGTTTACGCCGTTTCAGCCGGTGTACCCCTTGAGCCTGCAAGGCCAGCCCTCGCTGTTCGATCGCATACGGCAAGGCGACGTACTGGTGCACCAGCCGTTTGAAAGCTTCGACCCCGTCGTGGATCTGCTGCGCGAGGCCGTCCACGATCCGCAGGTGGTCTCCATTCAGCAAACCATCTACCGCACGGGCTCTTCCCCCGTGCTGATCGATCTGCTCAGCAAGGCTTTTCGCCAGGGCAAGGAAGTCACGGCGCTGGTCGAACTCAAGGCACGTTTCGACGAAGAAGCCAACATCAACTGGTCGGAACAGCTCGAAGCCGTGGGCGTGCAAGTGGTGTATGGCGTAGTGGGACTCAAAACCCACGCCAAGATGTTGCTGATTACGCGCCGCGAAGGCCGACACCTGAAACGCTACGGCCACCTTTCCACCGGCAACTACAGCCCGCGCACCGCCCGCCTATACACCGATCTGAGCTATTTCACGGCCAACGACGCGCTCACGGGCGATATGCAAAAAGTCTTTGCCCACCTGGCCTGCCAAAGCAACATCCCGCGCCTGTCGCGCCTGTTGATGGCGCCCTACGGCCTGCAAAGCACCATGCTGCGGCTCATTCAGCAAGCGGGGCGCGCCGCAGCTGCGGGCCAGCGCGGGCGCATCGTGGCCAAAATGAATGCGCTGACCGACGAAACGCTGATCCGCGCCCTGATCGACGCGAGCCAAAAAGGCGCGCAAATTGATCTGATCGTGCGCGGCGCCTGCATGCTGCCCGCGCAGTTGGCTGGCATTACCGGCAACATCCGGGTGCGCTCCATCATCGGACGCCTGCTGGAACATTCGCGCGTGTTTTACTTTGACATTGCCGGCACCGAACACCTGTACCTGTCCAGCGCCGACTGGATGAACCGCAACATGCTGCGCCGCATTGAAGTGGCCTGGCCGGTCAAAGACCCTGCTTTGCGCCAACGCATCATCGACGAATGCCTGCAGGCCTACCTGCACGACGAGGCCCTGGCCTGGCAAATGCAAGCCGACGGCAACTACCAACGCCCAGGCGCGCCCATCCATGCGCCCCGCAATGTGCAGCAGGCTCTGATGCTGCGCTACCACACGGTGGCTGCCCCCGCGCAAGATACGCAAAATACGCAGAGCGCATAAAGCCATCCCGAAACACACCTGCGCGTCGCAGCGCACGCATTCCGCTCGTCATTTCGCGCGTACACTGCTGCCCAGAACACGCGCGTAAAAATAGCGCCGCACTCCATTCACCCACCCTAGCAACCGGGAGACACCATGGACCTGCTCTTATGGCGCCATGCCCAGGCCGTAGACGCCACCGCAGACTTGGACGATTTGCAACGCCCACTGACCAAACAAGGCGAAGCGCAGGCCGCCCACATGGCCGCTTGGCTCAAACGCCATTTGCCGGCCAACACCCGCATCCTGTGCAGCCCGGCGCTGCGCACCCGCCAAACCGTACAGCACCTGACACAGCGCAACTACCATATCGACCAGGAATTGGCACCCGATGCGGGCCTCAACGCCCTGCTGCACGCCACCCAATGGCCACACAGCCCCACGCCGGTCATGGTCGTCGGGCACCAGCCCACCCTGGGCCTGCTGGCGCAACGCTTACTCGGCATGCAAACACCCTGCCCCATCAAAAAAGGCGCGATGTGGTGGCTGCGCCGCCGCGTGCGCGACGGCGAGGCGCAAGTGGTGCTGGTGACCGTGCAAAATCCGCAAATGCTATAACCTTTGCGCAGTCGTCTTCCGCCTTTTGGCTGCTGGTGATGAGGCAGCCTTTGAGGTCGGTGTGTTGCTCTACCGTGATGTGGTAGCCGTCGTCTCCTGCATACAGGTCGCTTTGCTCGGTGACGCTACGCTGGCGTGGTCGGCCTTGAGGTTGCTTTGGCTGTAGTTGCCGGAGGCAGAGACGCACGAGAAGAAAAACAGCCTCGATTGATCGAAGAATGGGCTCAAAGCCGGGGGAAACGGCTGGAACGGCTGGCATAGGGTGACAAGACACTACCATCTTGCTATGTCAATCCATGTTTAGCTATAAAGTGCACAAGTCCGAGCAAATAAATCCCTAAGAAGACTATCAATGCCTTGGCCAAATAATCAAAAAACTTTGACAACCTTATTCCTTTTTTCCTGCACCATAAATAAATCAAAACCAATAAAAAACTGATAGACATAGTCCAGACAAAAAAGAATAAATCAAAATACTGCATTGTACATATCAACTCGGTTGCATCATATCCCCAACAGGATGCAAAAAAAACATAATCCAAGAAAAAATTCAAAGTGAAAGCCGTATGAAAAGCCATCATCGGCACACACACAATCAACAAAGAAAAATACAGCGGCCTCAGAACAAATTTCATGAATTTTTGACAGGAGATGTTATTCATGGCTATTTTTCAACCCCTCAAAAAACCATCGGCCAATTCCAGCTTGCCAGAAGATGGGCTCAAGAAAAATGAAGATGGCATGTTCTTGCGAACCGCAGATTTTGCGCCTTCCGCCAGTTAATCGCCAACCCGATCTCAATTATGCCAATCCATGCTTACCTATAAAGTGCGCAAGCCCGAGCAAATAAATCCCTAAGAAGACTATCAATGCCTTGGCCAAATAATCAAAAAACTTTGGAAACCTTATTCCTTTTTTTCTACACCATAAATAAATAAATACATATCAGGCCAATTCTGATCAACATCCTCCAATAGAAATAATAAGAATAAAAATAAGTAATTTGACACATTGTTTCATTTGCACTAACACCCCAACAGGATGGAAATAATCCAATCTCAAAAAAGAAATCTAACGCAATGATTGTATATGGCAAAAACAATACCGAACACACAATCAACAAAGAAAAGTACAGCGGCCTCAGAACAAATTTCATGAGTTTCTGGAAGAATATACTATTCATGGTGAAAACTACCTCTTGAGTATATTGTTTATCCTCTGATTGACATTGTTGTGCGAATCAGAATTATACGTTCCCCAAATTAAAGGGAGATCAAACGAAAGACGGATATTATCCCCCGTGCGCCTTTGAACCGTATTTTGAAGCTCGATTATTTTGTCGCTGTCATCCCTGTTTTGGCTTGCCTCTATTGCGATTTGCCGAACCGCTTCTTCACCGATAACCGGCGTTCTGTATTGTGATGCTACAGAATAAATATCCATGACGTATTGGACATATCTGTCGGTATTGCAAAAAGAGTTGTCAGGATTGTAGGAAAAAGGAACTGAATCTTTAGTATGACCCAATCCGGCAGAATAATGCTTTCCGTCCTGCGTCACATGCCCGTACACATCCCCCCACTTGTGCAGTACGTTCTGGATTGACGGATTGGTCAGTGCCGCTGCGAATTTTTCCGGGTCGCCTTTCAGGGTATCCAAGAATTTGAATACTTCAGCGGCTTGTTTAGATAGCTCCTGCTGTTGCTGGAGAACTTGCTCCAAATCCTGGACTCCATCCAATGCATGGATACTGGCCTGCGGCCCGTGGATCCCCAGAGCAATGTTTTCGGTTGTGGTTGCACTGCGTCCATCTTTATCCGGTGCGGTGGCAGCCAAAGCGATGGCTTGTGCTTCTTTCGAAGAGTAGCCTGCAAAACGCAAGACAGCAGCCATCGTGGAGTAGTGACCAAAATCACCCCAGTTGTTCTCCACCGCATTTTGCGCAGCCTGACTGGCTGCTGCGGCGTTGGCCGCGCTTGTTCCTTGTGCACTGCCTCCGGCTGCCGCGCCCATTCCCGCTCCGGCCAGGCCGGTGATGGCGCTGATCGTGCTTTTTTGCTGCGCGCTGAGTTTGGACGGGTCGGATTCGTTGTAAAGCCATTGGGCCAGGGCCGGCGCCGCCGCTTCGGCTCCCCCTGCCGCCAGGCCTCCTGAGAGCGCATTGCTGCCCGATGCCGCCGCTACCGCCGCCCCCAGAATGGTGTGGGCAACGATGTGGCCTGCGCTGTTTTCTGCTCCGCTTTGCTTGAAGTATTCTCCGATTTGTTGCGCCACAAACGGGCTGGCCGCCTGGGCAATGGCGCCTGTTGCCCCGTTGCTGTTGGGGCCGTAGAGCGCGCCTGCAAGGCTGTTGAGGATGAGGCCGCCGCTTTGCCAGCGGTTTGCCTGTTGGCTTGCCTGGGTGCTTTGGCTCATGAGGGTTTGGGCGCGTTCCATGTCGCCTTCAGCCTGCGCTTGTCGGGCGGCTTTTTCCAGGGCGTTGGCTTGGTCCCTGAGTTCTTTTTCCTGGGCTGTGATTTCTGCCCGGGCTGCCTGACGGTTTCTGTCAAATTGCTGGGTGATTTCCCGTTGCAGGTCGAGTTCTTTCTGTATGTCTTCGGCGTTGAAGGTGTTGGTTAGCGCTGCGGCATGTTGTGCCGCTGTGGCGGTGCTGAGCTTGGTTTGGATGGCGGCTATGGTTTCTTGCGCATTGTGGCCGCTGCGTTGTTGCTGGGCCGCTTCGTCGGTGATGCGGATGTTGGCGGTGTTGATGCCGCTTGCCGTGGTGCTGCTTTGGCTGGCGCTGTCTTCTCCATAGCCTATTGCCTTGTTGGCTTGGACCGAGTCGAGGCCGCTTGCAGGGATGGTGTGGCCCTGGGCGTCTGTGATCGGTTGGCCTTGTGCGTCGGTTTGGACGGCGCTGCTTTGGGCGGCGGCGTTTTTGCCCAGGCCCAGGTCGGCGTTGAAGCTGATGCCTCCTCCTATGCCAAAGCTTTCTCCTTCGTGCCATGAGTGGTTGTTGATGGCGCTGTGGGTGAGGCTGGCGGTGCTGAAGCTGTTTTTGCCGGCGTCTTGTGCCTTTTGGCTGCTGGTGATGAGGCCGCCTTTGAGGTCGGTGTGTTGCTCTACCGTGATGTGGTAGCCGTCGTCGCCTGCATACAGGCCGCTTTGTTCGGTGACGCTGGCGTGGTCGGCCTTGAGCTTGCTTTGGCTGTAGTTGCCGGAGGCAGAGACGCCGTAGCCTATGGTGACTTGGCCGGAGATGTTTTGTTGTTTGCTGTCGTAGGTGGCGGTGTCTTGCAGGCTTGCTATTGTGAGGTCGCCGCCTATGTCGGCTTTGATGCCTTTGCCTGCTACTTGCGCGCCTTTGAGGGTGGTGTCGCCTGCGCTTTGCAGGGTGGTTTGGCTTTGGCTGCTGCCGACATGGGTGTGGCGCCAGGTGGTTTCGTCGCTATTGGCGTGGCCTTTGCCGTAGTTGGCGCCTGCGGTGATGCCAAAGGAGGCGCCTCCCTGACCAAATTCGATGGCTACGCCTGCATTGAAGCCTGAGGATTTGTTTTGGCTGCGTTCGCTGGCGGTTTGTTGGGCCGCCAGCAGTTCGATGCGGTTGTCGGCAACCAGGTGGGTGCCGCCCAGGCCTGCTGCGTCCGAGCCGCGGATGGTGAGGGTGCTGTCTTGCCCGCCTCCGCTGGCAATCAGTGTGGCGTTGCCGCCGGCGTTGATTTGGCTGCCCTGGGTTTGGGTGCTGTTGCTGTGTTGGGTTTGGGTGTTTTTTTGTTGGCCGTAGGTGATGGAGATGCTGATGCCGCCGGCTGGGTTTTGGCTGGCAGCGCTTTGGGAGATGGCCTGGGCGGCTTGCCGGCCTGACCAGGCCGCATTGGCTATGGCCATGGCATTGGCTCGATCGCTTTTGCTTTGGCCTACTTTGTCTGCGGCGTCGACCAGGCCTTGTGCGGCGTTGATGACGGGTGCGCTCAGGGCTATGGTGAGGCCTTTTTGTTCGAAGGTGTAGCGGTAGTCGCTGGCATAGGTGTTTTGGGCGGCGTCGATGTCGAGTTTTTTGCCGGCTATCACGATGTCGCCGTCTGGCGCCAGAACGTCACTGCCGATTTGCCGGTAGCGCTCGCCTGCCACGATGGTGGTGTCGCCCGTGAGGCTGCCAACCAGGCTGCCGCTGTGGGTGGTGGTTTGGGCGTCGCTTTCGGTGCTTTCTTTCTTGGTGCCGATGAAGATGCCGGCTCCGCCCGTGCCCATGAGGCCCGAGCTCTTGCTGTGCCGGTAGTGCTCTTCTGCCTGGGTGTTTTGGGCAGCAACGATGTTGATTTCTTGCCCGGCCTGGATCTGGGTGCCCGCATCGCTGATGACGTTGCTGCCGCTGATGTGGATGTCTTGCCCGCCCTGCAGGGTGACGGTGCGTCCACCGATGTTGCTGCCTATGGCCTGGGTGGTGTCTATTTTGTTGGTTTGGGTGTTGCTGCTGCTGCCAAAGAGGCCGCTGCGTTTTCTGTAGTAGGCATCGTCCAGGTTGGTGGTGGCTGTACCGGCTTCTACGGTGATGTCTCGTCCGGCTTGTAGCTGCAGGTGGCCTGTGGCGTCTATGTCCGAGGCTTTCACGCGCAGGTTGTGGCCTGCCGCTACCGTGATGTCGCCTGCGCCCGTGAGGCGGCTGCCTATTTCCTGGGTGTTGCCCCAGTTGAGGTGGTTGCGGCTGTCGAAGTGGATGTTTTGCTGCCTGCCGGTGTCAACTGTTCCCAGGCTGATGTTTTTGTCGGCCTGCAAAACGGTGAGGCCGTCTGGGGCGGCGTTGCCGATTGCCGCTGCTGCCATGCTGAGGTTGTTGCCCGCACTGGCCAGCAATAGGCCTTGGCTGTCTTGACCGGTCACGTACAGGCCGGCCACGCGGTCAATGACGGTGTGGCTGTAGCCGTGCGCTGCCGTGCCGCCCTGACTGGAAGATGTGGTGGTGCTGATGGTGAGGTCTCGTCCGGCTTCGGCTATCAGGGTGCGGCTGGCGTCTGCCGTGCCGCCGATGATGTTGATGTCCTGGGTGCTCAAGCTGGCGGTGCTGAAGCGGTTTTTGCCTTGCTCTGCCGCTTCCCGGTTGCCGGCGATGACGCCTCCGATGAGGCTGGTGTGGCCTTCTGTGTAGACATCAAAGCCTGCTGCGCCTGCATACAGGCCGCTTTGGCTGCCGACGCTTTGGTAGTTGCTGCGGATTTTG
>JAGOGU010000216.1 GCA_017996515.1 Allobrachymonas sp. | reverse complement strand
GCTCATGCCGGAACAGCCACAACGCCCACAGCGCGACAAAGGCATTCATGAAGCCAAACAGCAGCCCCGTGCGCACCAGCCCCAGCTGCGGCACCAGCAGCAGCGGAAACGCCAGCGACACGGCCAGCGCGCCCAGGTAGTCGAAGGTGAGCACCTGGCTCACCAGGTCTTTCAGCGCGGTATTGCGCTTCAGGATGCGCATGACCAGCGGAATCTCCAGCCCCACCAGCGTGCCCACCAGCAGCACCATGCCGTAGAGCAGCGGCCTGAAGGCCCCCGGCAGATAGGCGTTTACTACAAAAAGCGTAGCTGGTAGCGCCCCACCCACAAGCGCCACCAGCAGTTCTATACGTAAAAAATGCGCCGGCAGCTGGCGCTCGAAGTAGCGCGACAGCCAGCTGCCCACGCCCATGGCAAACAGGTAGGTGCCGATGATGGTGGAGAACTGCAGCACCGAGTCGCCCAGCACATAGGACGCCAGCGCCCCCGCCGCCAACTCATACAGCAGGCCGCAGGCGGCGACGACGAAGACGCTGGCCAGCAGGGCGATGTCTATGGGGCGGGGGCTGCCTGCGCCGGGCGCCGTCGTGGCCGAGGCGTTCACGCGATCCATTCCTCGCCCAGCGTTTCCGCCTGCTGCAGCACCAGATCCACGACGGCGTCTTGCTGATCCGGCGGGTACTTGTCCTTGCGCCGAATGCGCTGGCCCATCAGCCGCAGCCTGGCGCAATCGGGCGAAGCATTGTCGAAGGCGATGCCCGAGCCGTAGCGGTGGGTGTATCCCTCGTTCTGCAACCAGGCCAATGTGACACGCTCGAATTGCTCTTGGGTCATGGGGCCTCGCGCACGGCTCATGCCAGCTCGCCCGCGAGCCTGCGCACGCCGGTCACGAACTTTCCGTAACTGTGCGAACGGTTGTGCTCCGGCTCCCGCAAGTGCTGCGCCATCGCGCGGGCGCCCGCGCCTTTCTGGAAGCAGGGAGCCAGCCGCTCCAGCTCGACCGAGGGCTTTTGCCATGCATCCGGGGCGGCAAACTTCTTGCGGTGTGCCGGGCTATTGGCCTTGGGCAGCTCAAATGCGGCAGCCACCGCCGCCAAATCCCCCAGGTACCAAGCCTCCAGCTCCTGGCAGGCCAGCCGCACCAGCGTGTCAGGCCGCCCGGCCGCAGCACACAGACCTGTAATCCTCTTCAGCACCGCCTCGCAATCGGCACCGTCGTTGTCCCGCACGATCACAAAACGGTCACCACGAATCTTCCAGGCACTGAGCTTGCGCGGAATGCTCCGATCCAGATCCGACTTGCCCTGATGAGGTACACACAAGAAATGCCGTCCAGCCACCCATCCCGGCATCAGACGGGGCAGCAAGCCTTCGAGCAGCAGCTTCATCGATGGCTCTTCGAGCAAAAACACCAGCCGCCCAGCCATCAGTTCAGCCCCTCCAGCAAGCCCTGATTCCAGAGCCACCCTGGCAAGTCTCCCGCCTCCACCAGTGCCCGCAAGTTGGCCGAATCCACCGCTCGGCTGATCTGCGTGAAGCCGCCTTCCTTGCGCAGGCAGTAAATCTCTTCCAGCTTCAGCGCATTCAGGAAATCTGGCGAGTGCGACGAAATAAACACCTGCCCGCCGCGCCGCGCGTAACTGCGAAACTCCTCCGCCAGCTCGGGCAGCAACTCGGGGTAAAGCTGGTTCTCGGGCTCCTCCACCGCCAGCAAGGGGTAAGGCTGCGGGTCGTTCAGCAGCACCAAATAGGCAAACATCTTGATCGTGCCGTCTGACACATGGCGCGCCACAAACGGGTCTTTGAAGCTCCCGTCCTGAAAACGCAGCACCAGGCGCCCATCCTCGGTCTGCCGGGGCTCCACCAGCGACACCCCGGGCACGCGGGCCTTCATCGCCTCCAGAATGCGCGCAAAAGCCTGCGGGTGATGCTCAAACAAAAAGTTCGCCACCAGCGGCAGGTTGTCGCCCCGGGTCGAAAGGTGCTCGGCAAAACCGTCTTCCTGGCTGGGCCGCGCTTCGGATACATGGAAGTCCGATATATGCCAGTTCTCGATCATCAGGCGCAAGGCGCTCGCCGCCTTGAAGCGGTCAAACTGCCCCAGGCCCTTAACGGCCAGGATGTCCGGCGCGTCCAGCGCTTGCACCTCGCGTGTTAGGTCTTCGTCCTTTTTCGAAAAGTCTTCCTCGTTGGTAATGGCGTAGCCCTCGCCCAGAGTGAAGTCCAGAAAATGGAACGGCTTGCCATGGGGGCCGCGCTTGTAGCGCAGGATCTCGCGGGCCACCACGGCGCGGCCGGTCTTGTCTGGCTCTACCCGCAGCTGGTAGGTCACCAGCCGCTCCTTGCCGGTAATGTCCAGCCGGAACTGCAACGTCAACTCGATCGGCTCGTGCGCAAAGCCCCGGCTGGCCAATTCCTTGAAGCCGCCGCGCTTGCTTACCGCCTTGCCCACGTTCATGGCCAGCGCATCCTTGAGGAACGAAAACACGTCAAACAGCGTGGACTTGCCGGTGCCATTGGCGCCCACCAGCACGCACAAGCGCGGAATACCGCTCAGCTTGGCCTGGCGAAACAGCCGGTAGTTCTTGATTTCGATCGATTCAATTTGCATACACAGACTCCGGGTCGGTGCGCCGCACGCGTGCGGCGCAGGGCTGCATTGTCAATGCGGTGTTACGGCCCAGGTAAGGTTGGCATATGGGCCGGACTCAATGGATGGCCGCCGCCACGATGATGCTGATGCCCAAGCACATGGCCGCCACCACCAGCGCCAGGGCGCAGTTTTGCTTTTCGACGATTTCGGCCCACAGGTCGGTGGGCGTAATCTTGTCGATGAGCACGAAGCACAGCCAGAAGATGACCACGCCGATCAGCGCGTAGAGGATGGACCCGAGAAAGGCCGCGGGCCGTAGCCATTCGATTCCCATCATGGTGTGTGCTCCTTGTAGGGGTTGAAGAACTGGTTTGTCATTT
>JAGOGU010000034.1 GCA_017996515.1 Allobrachymonas sp. | reverse complement strand
ATCCCAACAGAAAGAGGATGGTGGTAACGATTTCGACGGCCAACTGCGTCAGCGCCAGATCGGGGGCAGAAAACCAGACAAAGGTCAATGCCGTGGCCAGACCCGTGCCGCTCATCAGAATGAAAGCGGCCAGACGGTGAAATTTGGCCTGCCAGGCAGCTGCAATGGCGCAGATGGCGCCCACGACCCAGACCAGTGCAAACTCCCAACTGGCGGCAACTGGCACACGTGCGCCCCGGCTCAGCCCGGCAGTCCACAGCGAGGCGGCGGCCACGGTCAGGCTGGCCAGCAGAAACAGAAACACCTGTGGTTGCAGGCGCTGTGTGAACAGCTTGCGCTGCAACCAGCGCGCCAGCAGCGAAATACGCGCCAGCACGCCGTTGAAGGTTTGCTGGGCATCCAGACGCAGCTGCTGCGGAAAATACGCTTGCAGACGATCTTCGGCCAGCGCTTTGCGCAGCATCAGATACAGAGCCGAGCCGCCCACCATGGCCAGCGCACTCATGATGAGCGGCTTGTTGATACCGTGCCAAACGGCCAGGCTGTAGCTGGGCATATTGCCATCTACCACCGGGCTGGCGGCCATGGCCAGCAAAGAGCCTACCGTCCACTGCGGCGCCACGCCTACGGCCAGGCACAAAAGCACCAGCATATCGATAGGCAGGCGCATCCAAGGCACGGGCTCGTGCGGGGCGCGCGGCAGATTGTCGGAACGCGGGCCGAAGAAAACATCCACCGTGAAGCGCAGAGAATAAGCCGTGGCAAACATCGACGCAGTCAGCGCGGCCACGGGTAAAACCAGCTCAACCCAACGTTGCGACTCCAGGTACACCGTTTCGGCAAAGAACATCTCTTTGGACAAAAAACCGTTGAGCAGCGGCACCCCGGCCATGGCGGCGCTGGCCACCAGTGCCAGCGTGCCGGTGATGGGCATGTCGCGCATCAGGCCGCTCAAGCGGCGAATGTCGCGCGTGCCGGTTTCGTGATCGATGATGCCTGTGGCCATGAACAGCGAGGCTTTGAACGTGGCATGGTTGAGGATGTGGAATACCGCCGCCACGGCGGCCATGCGGCTGTTCAAGCCCAGCAGCAGCGTAATCAGCCCCAAATGACTGATGGTGGAATAAGCCAACAGCGCCTTGAGGTCGTACTGGAGCATGGCGAAATAAGCGCCAATCACCAGCGTGATCAGCCCCAGGCTGCTGACAATCCAGAACCATTCTTGCGTGCCCGACAGCACGGGCCAGAACCGCGCCAGCAAAAAAACACCGGCCTTGACCATGGTGGCCGAATGCAGATAGCTCGAAACGGGCGTGGGCGCTGCCATGGCGCGTGGCAGCCAGAAATGGAAGGGGAACTGCGCGCTTTTGGTCAGCGCGCCCAGCAGCACCAGCACCAGCATGGGCGTGTACAGGGCGCTGGCACGCACCTTGTCGCCGGCCTTGAGCACCACATCCAGATCGTAGCTGCCCACGATATGGCCCAGCAGAACGACGCCACCCAACATGGCCAGCCCGCCCGCGCCTGTTACGGTCAGCGCCGTACGCGCGCCGCGCCGGGCGTCTTTGCGGTGGTGCCAATAGCCGATCAGCATGAACGAGAACAGGCTGGTCAGCTCCCAGAAAAACACCAGTTGCACCAGATTGCCCGCAGTCACCACGCCAATCATGGCGCCCATAAAGGCCAGCAAAAACGAAAAAAAGCGCGGCACCGGGTCTTCGGGTGACATGTAGTAGCGCGCATAAATCGTCACCAGCAGGCCAATGCCCGTAATCAGCAGGGCAAACAGCCAGGCAAAGCCATCCAGCCGCAAAATGAAGTTGAGCCCCGCTTCGGGCAGCCAGCGTTGCTCGTACCGCAAGACGGTGCCGGCTTGTAGCTCGGGCCAGGTCCACGCCACCAGCCCCAGGCAGGCCAACGCCACCACGGCCGCCCAACTGGCGGCGGTGTTACGGGCATGGGTGGGCAGCAAGGCTGCACCAATGCTGCCGATGAAGGGCAGCGCCAGCAGAATCAGCAGGGTCATGCGACAGGATGGATGGGTATGGGGTGGCTGAAAGGGAGCAATTCTGCAAAAAACGCAGTGGCAAAGTCCAAGCCAGCATGTTCACAGGGCTTGGTGCAAGCCATTGTGTACATTTTAATAAAAAACGGCCGCAAGCCAGCGTGAAACAGGCGCTTCACCCAGCAAAAAAACCGCAAAAATCAGGCAGTTGGAGCGCAAAGGTGCCCCCTTTTATACCTGCCTGCCAAGATGTCAAGACAAGAGGCCGAGCGCCTATAGCCACTTCTGCATGAACAGCGCATGCCCTTGGTCGGCATCCAGCGTGTACAGCGTAAAGCCAAAACGCTCGTAGGCATGTTGGGCGCGTGTGTTGTTGGAGAGCACTTCCAGCGTCAGCTTGCAGCAACCCTGCGCGCGCGCATGTGCTTCGGCCGCAGCCAGCAATTGCTGGGCGATGCCCTGCCCGCGCCAGGCAGGCAGTACGGCAATATCGTGCACATTCAGCAGCGGCCTGGCCTTGAAGGTAGAAAAGCCCATGAAGCTGTTGAGCAGCCCCACAGGCTCTTCGCCCGCCCAGGCGATCCAACTGACTGCGCCCGGAAAATGCGCCAGCCGCTGGCAGAGCGTGGCTGCCGTTTGCGCAGGCAAAGCCTCTTGCCCGCCCATGGGGTCTTGCGCATAGGCGTTGAGCAGCATGACGAGCGCTTCTGCATCGCGCGGATTCTGGTAATCCACGCGGCGGACGATGGTGGAAATATTCATGGTAAAAAATTTATAAGACGTCGAGATAAACTGAGGCGATTTTACGGGCTGGCACTAGGCGAAAGAACCCAATACCTATCACTTTTCGTTCGCGTTCGGTTGGGGTGGTACGCCGGATGATGCGATGCATTGGCTACTGGTCTGTGGGCGACGGCTTGTACCTAAAGAACGGGACGTTCGACTGAAGATGACATGCGCCGCGCATTCGGGCTGCTTTCGGGCAAGTGGAAGCTGGAAATTTTGTACCAAACCGCAGCGGTGGTGCTTTTGCCGCTTTATGGCGATGCCGAAGTGTGGCGGTGGATTGGCGTTAAAACGGCGCACAGGCCATGGGGAGTGTGGTTGAGCAGATCCAGCTGTAAACCATGCAGAGTAGCTATTCGCTCCACAATAGAAAGACCCAATCCACTGCCCTGTTCATTTTGTCCGGCTGGGCGATAAAAACGTTCGCGGATATGCGGCAGATGCTCTGCGGCAATACCTGGCCCTTGGTCGCAAACGGCGATACGGTCAGTTGCAACCTGCACAGTCAATGAGCTGTTTTCCGGGCTGTAGCGAATGGCGTTATCCAGTAAGTTGCGCAGCATCAATTCCAGCAGCGTAGGGTTGCCATGGGTTGGCAGATTTTCTGCTGCCCCTGGGGTTTCCAGAATGAGTCGGATGCGTTTTTCCCGCGCCTGTCGGTTGGCATGGGTCAAGGCTTGTTCGGTCAGTGCAAGCCAGTTCAAAGGCATGGTTTCTGGCAGCTGCTGCAAGGGGTCCAGGCGCGCGAGAACCAGCAGCTGGTCCACCAGGCGTTGGGTGCGTTCAATGCTGCGGGTGATGTGATGCAGGTGGTGTTGCTGTTCGTCAGCGTCTTCGGTGATGGCTAATACGTCGGTTTGTACTTTGAGCGCAGCCAGTGGGCTGCGCAGTTCGTGGGCGGCGTCGGCGGTAAAGCGGCGCTCCCGTACAAGGGCATCTGCTAGGCGGGCAAACAGACGATTTAAAGATTGGATGAATGGCAGAGTTTCAGCAGGCACTTGCTCTGGCAAAGGGTACAGGTTATTGGCGTCGCGGTTATGCAGATCAGTGCTTAGACGGGTGAGTGGTAGTAGCCCGCGACGAATGCCGCGGCTCAGCAGCAGAGCCAATAAGGGCAGAGACAGCAATGTGAGTCCCAATTGCAGGGACAGGGCACTGGCCAGTATGGCCAACCTTTCTTTCTGGCGCTGGGTAACAGCGACTGTATGCCCGGTTTCAGCATCGTGCAGGTACAGATAGCGCCAAGAGTTGCCGCGCCAGATAGGATGGTTGTTTGTAAAGCCAGGTGTGGTCTGGTAAGGAATTTCCATCCCATGGCGATCAGCCAGTATCCGCTTGCCGCTTGGGTTCCAAATGGCAAAGCCCGTGTTGTTGTCTTCTGCGTAGCCGCTGCCTGGAAACGGGGGCGAGGGCATGATGTTGGCTCCTGCAGAAGATTGGTGGTAGTCGCGTGTGGTTTGCAGCAGGGTGCGTGCCAGTTGTGCCATTTGGCTGTCGGCCAATTCGTTGATTTCGTGCAAGGCCAGGCTGGCGCTGCCTATGGCTGTGAGAAGCCAAAGCATCAATAAACTGCCGCCTAAAGAAAGGAACAGGCGGCGGCGCAAGCTGGGTGATGGGTTCACGGGGCAATTCCCAATTGGTAGCCCAACCCTCGGCGGGTGCGAATCAGGTCTTTACCGATTTTTTTACGCAAATTGTGGATATGGACCTCAATGGCGTTGCTGTCGATGTCTTGTGACCAGCCATAGAGCTGATCTTCAAGCTGGGCGCGGCTGTAAATGCGTTTGGGATGGCTGAGCAGTTGTTCCAGCAAGAGGTATTCACGCTGGGTAAGAGTGAGTGGAGCGCCATGCAAGCTGGCAGTTTTGCTGCTGGAGTCTAGCCGTAGGCCGCCGTGGCACAAGACAGGGGTTGCATGACCCTGGCTTCTGCGAATCAAAGCGTGCAGGCGTGCTATGACTTCATCCAATGCAAAAGGTTTGCACAGATAGTCGTCGGCGCCATGGTTCAGACCGGTCACACGGTCGGATAAAGCGTCGCGAGCGGTAAGAATGAGAACGGGTACCCTGTGCCCACTTTGCCGCCATTCTTTCAGGATGAGCAGTCCATCTTTTTGTGGCAGGCTCAAGTCCAGAATGACCGCATCGAAGGCGGCATTCTGCAAAGCGGCGCTGCCTTGTTCGCCATCGCGAAACCAGTCGGCGGTAAACCCCTGTTTGCGCAGGCCATGATAAAGGCCGTCGCCAATGTGGGGATCGTCTTCGATGAGCAGAATACGCATAAAAAAAGGAACGGACGGTAACGGCGATGGAGAGTGCCATGATGCATGGCTCGTCTTAAGTTTGCCTTAATTTTGCCTGACTAGACTGCGCATCATTTGATGAGTGGGAATAGAAGGATGACGTTTCGTCTAACTGCAAACCGTGTCGTGCTGGCAGTCGCGTTTTATGCCATGGTGGTTTTTAACGTGGCTTATTGGCGAACAGTTTGGCAATACGGCCAGGCTGAAGGCAGTCGCGATTGGTTGCTGATATGGACCATGCCGCTGTTCATGCTGGCTTTGCTGAATGTGCTGCTGCAACTCTTGTGCTGGCCCAAGCTGCACCGGGTGTTGTTGCCTTTGGTTTTGCTTGCAGGATCAGGCGTGAGTTATGCCGTGATGGTTCAGGGCGTTTATTTCAATGCCGACATGCTGGCCAATGTGTTTCAAACCGATCAGGCAGAAGCGTCGGCCTGGCTCACTTGGCCGTTTGGCTTGTGGTTGTTGGGCACAGGAGTAGTACCTGCCGTGCTATATGTGCGATTTGTGCGCCTGCGTGCTGCGCCGCATTGGTATCAGGCACTTGGCTGGCGGCTCGCCAGCGGCTTGGCTTCGTTGCTGGTAGTGGGGTGTCTGGCATTAACTGCCTATGGGCATTACGCTGCTTTTTTTCGCAGTCATGCCAAAATCTTTCATCAGGTTGTACCTGCAAATTTGGTTAGTGCCGGGGTGAAGGCGGCATACAACGTTTGGGATGCAAACCGTCCTTTTGAAAAAATCGGCACAGATGCGGTTCGGATGGCTGAGCCGCAACGCCGCAAACAGCTTCTGGTTCTGGTGGTGGGAGAAACCACTCGCGCTCAAAATTGGGGACTGAACCCAGGTGCGCCCGAAACAACGCCTGAACTGAAAGCCATGTCAGACGTCATCAATTTCCCCAACGTTTCTTCTTGTGGCACGGCAACCGCCGTTTCGGTTCCGTGCATGTTTTCCCCCATGGGGCGCGAAGCGTACAACGGCAATCGTGCGCGGCATCAGGAAAATTTGCTGGACATATTGCAGCGTGTGGGGTTGTATACCAGCTGGCGTGATAACGACGGTGGCTGCAAAGGAGTGTGTGATCGGGTTCGCCATATCAACATTCGCGATTTGGCGGCACCTGAGCAATGTGGTGATGAGGGGTGTTTGGACGCGACATTGCTGAACGGCCTGGCTGAAGAAATCCGCACCATGCCGGGAGACGGCGTGATCGTGTTACACACCATGGGCAGCCACGGCCCGGCTTACTATCAGCGCTATCCGGATGCATTTCGTGTTTTTCAACCGACATGCGATACCGCACAAATCCAGAACTGTAGCCCGCAAAGTTTGCAAAACACCTATAGCAACACCGTTCGCTATATCGATCATGTCTTGGCGGCAGCGATTCGCATGTTGCAGGCACAGCCAGCAGTGGATAGTGCGTTGTGGTACGTTTCCGACCATGGCGAGTCATTGGGGGAAGATGGCTTGTATTTGCACGGCGCGCCTTATTCGGTAGCACCACATACCCAGACCTTGGTCCCGATGGTTTTCTGGGTCAGTTCCAGTTGGTATCAAGCCCAGCGTCTGTCGCATGATTGTTTGCGCGCCCAATCCAACCAATCCTATTCGCACGACAACTGGTTCCACTCGATTCTGGGTCTGGCAGGCGTCCAAACCATGGAGTACCGCAAGGAATTGGATTTGTTTGCCGGTTGCCGTCGCGTAACCTGAATATCTGAACCGGCACGAAAGGGCTTTCGCGGCGATCATCAGTCGGCGCTGCGGCGGCTGTGCCGGTTTTTGCTTTGAAGGAGGTGTGGAGCACGGTTGTGATTAGCTGCATTTGCGTGTTGCGGAAAAGTTTTTTCATATAATTTGATGCACTTTTTACATTCAAAGCGCATCGAAAAGACTGACCGATTGCGCCGTTGAGCGTTCATTTACCCTGAGACATGCACCATGCAAGAGCAGAACAAACTGTTGGCGTTTTTTGATCTGGACAAACCCATTACGTGGCGCACCGAGATTTTGGCGGGGCTGGCCGTGGCCATGACGATGATTCCCGAATCGCTGTCATTCGCCATTCTGGCGGGCTTTCCGCCGCTGGCCGGCCTGTACGCGGCCTTTATCGCGGGGCTGGTGGCGGCCTTGTTTGGTGGCCGCCCGGGCTTGATTTCTGGCGGGGCAGGTGCCACGGTGGTGACGCTGATTGCGCTCATCCAGTCGCACGGGCTGGAATATGCCTTTGCCGCCGTGGCGCTGGCGGGGGTGATTCAGATCATCATTGGCATTTTCAAATGGGCCAAATACATTCGCCTGGTGCCCGAGAGCGTGATGTACGGCTTTGTCAATGGCTTGGCTGTGATTATTTTCAGCGCGCAGATTCAGCAGTTTTTCACCACGGATGCCGGCGGGCAAAAAGTGCTGCTGCAAGGCAGCGCCATGCTCACGATGGCTACGCTGGTGGCGATTACGGTGGCCATCACCTTTCTGTTTCCCAAAATCACCAAGAAGTTTCCCTCTTCGCTGGCGGCCATCATCGTGGTGTTTGCCATTGTGCTGATTTTTGGTATCGACACCAAAACGGTGGGCGATATTTCGCCGATCAGCGGCACACTGCCGCCTTTCCATATTCCTTCCATTCCGCTGACTTGGGATACGTTCAAGTTGATCCTGCCGTACTCGGCCGTGGTGGCGGCCGTGGGTTTGACCGAAGGGCTGCTCACACTCAATCTGGTGGATGAAATCACCGAAACCAAGGGCAACGGCTCGCGCGAGGCGGTGGCGCAAGGCGCATCCAATATGCTCAACGGCTTTTTCTCGGGCATGGGCGGCTGCCCCATGATTGCGCAAACGCTGGTAAACATCAACGCGGGCGCCCGCAGCCGGGTCGCGGGCGTGGTGGCGGCGCTGGCCATCATCCTGATCGTGTTGGTGGGCGCGCCGGTGATCGAGCGTATTCCGATGGCGGCGCTGACCGGGGTGATGATGGTGGTGTCTTTCTTCACCTTCAACTGGAAGAGCTTCAAGATTCTGAACAAAATGCCCCTGCAAGATGTGCTGGTGATGGTGATCGTGACGGCCATCACCATCATCTGGCACAACCTGGCGCTGGCCGTGCTGGTAGGTATCGTGATTTCGGCGCTGTCTTTTGCTTGGAAAAAAGCCATCGGCATTCAGGTGCGTACAGCCACGGATGCGGATGGCCGCAAGCGCTACATGCTGCACGGCGATTTGTTCTTTGGCTCCATCGGTGATTTTGAAAAGGCGCTGGACGTCAAACACGATCCGGCGCACGTCGTGATCGATTTGCAGCACAGCAGCATCAGCGATATGGGCGCGCTGGAATCGCTCAACAAAATGACGGGCAAATACCAGGCCGTTGGCAAAACGCTGGTGCTTGAAAACCTCGATGCCCAATCGCAGGCGCTGCTGCAAAAAGCAGCCAACCTGAGTGCCGTGCGGCTGGCGTAAACGCCGCACGCCATCTGGGCGCACACTTTGCACCATGCGTATGCGCGCCCCTGTGGCTGGGGCGGCGCAGGCATGGCTGCGATAGAAAAACCAGCAACACAAGCAATCACGCCAGCAAGGAATAAATCATGAAATCGAACAGCCAGTTGAGCGCGCAAGACGTATGGGCAGACATTGCCACGGTGCGCCAAAACAAACCCTTGGTGCATTGCATCACCAATCTGGTCGTTACCAACTTCACGGCCAATGTGCTGCTGGCGTGTGGGGCGGCGCCCGTTATGGCGCACGCCCATGAAGAAGTGCAAGACATGGCGGGCATTGCCCAAGGGCTGCTGCTGAACATTGGCACGCTCGACCCGTATTGGGTACAAAGCATGAAGCTGGCTTTTGCCGCGGCCCAAAAGCGCGGCATTCCCGTCGTGATCGACCCCGTGGGCGCGGGCGCCACGTCTTACCGTAATCAGGCGCTGGAAGAACTGTTGCAGCAAGGCATGCCTGCCGTGGTGCGCGGCAATGCCTCTGAAGTGATGAGCATGGCGCATGTGGCCATTACCTCGCGCGGCGTAGAAAGCAGCGCCAACGTGAACGACGCACTGGGCGCAGCCCAGGCGCTGGCCGCACGCACGCAAGGCACGGTGTGTGTCAGTGGCGAGGTGGACCATATCCTGCATGTCGATGGCCGCCACGCCAGCCTGCACAACGGGCATGAATGGCTCACGCGCATTACCGGCGTAGGCTGTGCCCTGACCGCGCTGATTGCCGCCGTGTGCAGCGTGCAGCCCGACCATTGGCGCGCCACTATCACCGGCATGGCATGGATGGGCATCGCCGGCGAAATCGCTTTTGACAAAACGCAGCATGCAGGCATCGGCAGCATGGCCGTGGCTTTGTTGGATGCTTTGCAGCAACTGCGCGAAGAGGATGTGGCAGCGCGTTTGCGGATTGTTGTTGATGGACTTTAATCTTTGGCCATACGGGCGTCAGCCGCAACAGGCTCTTGGCAAGCCGCGTTGGCGCGGTCGGTTTGTTTTTGCTTTTCTGTGGTGGGGCGCTCTCTTTGCGTTTTCTGACGTAAAGTATTTTTTTACGGTCTTTATTGATCTGAGCTTTATCGGGGCTTTTCTGCTGGCGATGAAGAAGATACGTGAGGCGGAAAACCATTCCATACACATACCGCTGGATAAGCCGACGACCTTGTTCTTGCTTTTTTGCGGTTGTTGTCCGTCATTCTTTCTGCTGCTTGCCAGTTTTGCCCAATTCGTTCCAGTCAATTTTGATTTGGACAGCTTCAAATTTGCTGATGTTGAATGGGGCAATATTCAGTGGGCCGTTATGTTTTTGCTTTCGCTGCTCGGCGTGATTTCGGGTGCCGTTGTCTTGGTGTGCGACTATCATGCTCCCCAGATTGCCAAGAATGTGAATCAGGCGTTTGATCAAAATGACAGAGACCAATTCTTCTAAACCACAAGATAGCGCCACCTGGCGCAAACCCGAGCTGGTTTGCCCCGCAGGCAGCCTGCCTGCGCTGAAGGCGGCGGTCGATCACGGTGCCAACTGCGTGTACCTGGGCTTTCGCGATGCCACCAATGCCCGCAACTTTGCCGGGCTGAACTTTGATGCGGCCGCCATTGTCACTGGCCTGCAATACGCCCATGCACGCGGCTGCAAGGTGCTGCTGGCGCTCAACACCTACCCGCAAGCGGGGCGTGAAGCGGTTTGGCAATCCGCCATCGACCGCGCTGCCGATTTGGGAATAGATGCCGTCATTCTGGCCGACCCCGGCCTGATGGCCTACGCCAAAGAGCGCCACCCTAATTTGCGCCTGCACTTGTCGGTGCAGGCATCGGCCACGCACGCGGCGGCCATCAACCTGTACCACAGCCAATTCAACATCGCGCGCGCCGTGCTGCCGCGTGTGCTGTCGCTTGAGCAGGTGCGGCAACTGGTCGGCAAAACAGCGGTCGAGCTGGAAGTATTCGGCTTTGGCAGTCTGTGCGTCATGGCCGAAGGGCGCTGCGCCTTATCGTCTTACGCCACGGGCGAATCGCCCAACACGCACGGCGTGTGCTCGCCCGCCAAGGCCGTGCGCTGGATCGAAACCCCCCAAGGG
>JAGOGU010000033.1 GCA_017996515.1 Allobrachymonas sp. | reverse complement strand
TGATAGCCGTTTTTGCAGAGAGCCATGGCACCCAACCGCTTTGACGCTCAAGCCATGACTGGCTTGATTGAGCCTTGATTCAGTTGGAAGCAGCCCTCACCGCATGCTGCGCAATGGTATAACCTCGCGTCGCGTAATGGCGCCAGCGTTTTCTGGCGTGTTGGCGGTCTTGCTCATCCACCGAAACCACTTCAATCAGGCGCTCGTATTGCTCAAAACCTGCAACCACCATATCTGACAGGTTCACCAGCAGATCATGCCTTTGGCAATGCTCTGGTGTTGTGCTGAGCCACACACGGGCGCAAGCCAACTCGCTGGCCTGCTCGGGCGCAGTATCCTGCGCATGCCAAGCGTGCCCCACAAAATCAGTAGGTGACAGATGCCAGAGCATGTCATCCAGTTGGGCAAGCTGCTCTTGCGTTCCCGTAACGACGACAGATGCCGTTTTGCCCACGGCTTTGCGCACCAGCCGACAGGCATAGTGCAATTTGTCAGGCACATTGAAGTGAAAGTCGATGCGAGTCACCGCCGATCACCTCAAGCCGATTTTTTGGCTGTTTTAGCCGTTCTCGTGCTGGCCTTTGTTTTGCTTTTGGCTGCCACGCCTGCACTGCGGCGAGGAGCCGTGCCCGCTCGCACCGCCTGAACCGTTTGAGCAGTGGAGGCAGGCTCACCGGCAAAAGCAGTGGGCGTTTGCGCCAGATTGAGCACGAATTGCAGCAGCAGCGGCACTGGTCGGCCAGTTGCGCCTTTGAGCGTCCCCTCGTTCCAGGCAACGCCTGCAATATCCAGATGCGCCCACGGATATTTGCTGGTGAAGCGCTCCAAAAATTTGGCGGCAGAGATGGAGCCCGCTGTGCGCCCGCCGATATTGGCCACATCAGCGAAGTTGGATTGCAGCCCATTGCCATAGGCATCGTCCATGGGCATGCGCCAGCACAGATCTTGTGCGTCATCCGCCGCTTGTTGCAAGGCTTGGGCCAAACGGTCGTTTGCGCTGAACAGGCCACAACGAACATTGCCCAAAGCCAAAACGCAGTTGCCCGTCAGGGTGGCAATATCCACTACGGCTTGTGGTTTGAAGCGCTCCGCATACGTCAAGGCATCGCACAGGATGAGTCGGCCTTCGGCATCGGTATTGAGCACTTCGATCGTCTGCCCGCTCATGCTGGTAACCACATCACCCGGTTTGGTGGCGCGGCCGCTGGGCATGTTTTCGCAGCTGGGGATCAGGCCAATTACATTGATGGCCGGGCGCAGCAGGCGCAGCGCCTCGAACAGCCCCAGCACGCTTGCAGCGCCGCCCATGTCGTATTTCATTTCATCCATGGCAGCACCCGGCTTGAGAGAGATGCCACCCGTATCAAAAGTAATGCCCTTGCCCACCATCACGACGGGCTGATCACGCATGGCCGCCCCCTGGTAGCGCAACACGATAAAGCGCAGCGGTTCATCCGTTCCCTTTGCGACAGACAAGAAAGCGCCCATGCCCAGTTTTTCAACCTTGGCTTTGTCCAGCACTTCGCAGGCAAACACTTTTTTTTGCTTGCCACTATTGGCTTGGCGCACGATTTCTTTGGCCGCTTCAGCCAGTTTGGTGGGCGTGGCGTAATTGCCGGGGCGGTTGGCCCATTCGCGCGCCAAATCCATGCCCGCCACCACGGCTTGCGCCTGCTCAAACGCAGCGCGGCTTTCCGCCCCGTTGGGCACACCGACCACAACTTGGCGCAGCTTGGGCTTGGCGCTGGGTTTGGTGTGGCTATATACATAGCCCGCCATGGCAACCGCTTGCATGGCGACCATCAGCTGCTGGGCATCTGCGGCTTGCGCAAAGCAGATCGCCAAAGTGACCACGTCGCGCCCGTGCGTGCGCACGGTTTTGTCCAGCATGTCGCGCAGCTCACTGGCAGAGCATGTACCCATGCCCAACACGATGACTTGGGGCGCTGCCCAGCCTGCGGCCTGATACAGCGACAGGGTTTTGCCTTTTTCTGCCGTGAAATGACCTGCTTTGATAGCCTGTGCCACTACAGGCTGCACGCCAGTTTGTGTGGCTTTTTCAGCCTTGCCTGTTGTGGCTGCTTTGGCTGAGCCTGATGCATCTGGCTGCATCAACACGATCATCAAGTCTGCCTGCTTTTTGGCACTGGAGAACAAATTGTCGGAAGAGAGTGTAAATTTCATGATAATGTGAGCTAGAAAATTTTCCCGGCCTTGCGCCAAGATCCGGACCAAACTGATCCGCAATGATATTCCAGACTTCCATCCGGCGCGAATTGACGCGCAGTTTTAGCGCCACATTGTTCGTATTGGTGGTCATCATGATCACCATGATGCTGATCCGTACACTGAAATTGGCCAACCGGGGCTTGGTCAGCCCATCAGAAGTTTCTCTGGTGCTGGGCTATATGGTATTGGCTTATTTGCCTACCTTGCTGACACTGAGCCTGTTTGTCAGCGTGGCGTTCAGCCTGTCGCGCATGTACCGCGAAAGCGAAATGGCCGTCTGGTTTGCCAGCGGCCAAGGTCTGCTGCGTTTTCTCAAGCCCTTGCTGCAATTCGCCGTACCCATTATTGCCCTGGTGGTGCTGCTTTCCTTGTTTGGCTGGCCCTGGGCCAATTCCCAGGTGCAAGAATTGCGCTCGCGCTACCAGTCGCGCAGCGATGTGGAGCGCATAGCCCCTGGTATTTTTCAGGAATCTGCTGATGGCAATCGCGTGTTTTATGTCGATAGCCAAAAAGAAGGCGACGACATTACCGCTGGCGCCAAGCTGTTTGTGTTTGCCCGCCAGCCCGATAGCGAAGTCGTGGTATCCGCCAACAACGGCCATCTGGACAACAAAGACTCCGGGCGCTGGATTGTGTTGCTCAACGGCCAAAGCACCGAAATCAAAAACGACCAAACGCTGGTGACGGCTTTTTTCAAAGAATACGGCATGCGCATCGGCAACCCCGATCCTGTGCCTGAAAAAGGCGATGCCCTTTCATCTCTCACACAGGCAGAGCCGCGCACTATTTCCACACGGCTGCTTGTGCACGAATCAGCGCCACATCTGCGCGCAGAGTTGGGTTCGCGTTTAGGCATGACTCTGGCCAGCATCAACCTCTTGCTGATTGCACTGGCCAGCGCCCACACCAACCCGCGCACGGGGCGCAGTGGCAGCCTGTTGTTTGCCATGCTGTCTTTTGCCGCTTACTACAACATGATCAACGTCGGGCAAGGTTGGGTTGCCAGCAGCAAGCTCAGCCTGTCGGCCATGCTGCTGCTGTTGCATGGCAGCGTATTTGTAGCTGCTGCGCTGTGGTTGCTGAAGCAGGATCGCCAATGGTCTTGGCGCACCCTGTTGCCCGGCAGCCGCTCACAGCGTACTGCCGACAAGGAACAGTGATGCGCATCGTCAGCCGCTACATCAACACGCAGATTTTCAAGGCCGTTTTGTTCGTTACAACCGGCTTTCTGGCATTGTTTGCCTTTTTCGACGTGCTCAACGATCTTTCGTTTACCAGTCGCACGGCCAATACATACGGCCTGGGCAACTCGATGGCCTACATCGTCATGCTGCTGCCCGGGCACACCTACGAATTGCTGCCCATTGCCGTGCTGATTGGTGCCGTGTTCGTCATGGCAAGTCTGGCGCAAAGCTCGGAATTCACCATTCTGCGCACCAGCGGCTTGGGGCCTTGGCGAGCACTGCGCAGCCTGCTGTGGCTGGGCGTACTGTTTACCGCCGCCACGTTCCTGATCGGCGACTACTTGGCCCCGCGCACCGAAAAACTGGCGCAATATTACAAGGCCCGCTTCGAAGGCAGCGTCACCAAAGGCCATACAGGTGCCTGGATCAAAGAAAGCATCAACGGGCACGACCGTATCGTCAATGTGCAAGAACTGACGCCTGAAGGGCAGATGCGCAACGTTCGCATTTTCGATTTTGATGCGCAAGGTTTTTTGACGCAGCTGCGCAAGGCCGAGTCAGCCTCGTTTGCCGAACACAGCTGGCAACTGAACAATGTAAACAGCAATCTGCTGGGCATGGGGGACGGACTGCCACAAAGCCGCGTTACGCGCAACCACATGCCATCCGAAATCATCGAAACGGGCATTGCACCAACCATGGTAGCGGCCGCCTTGCTCAAGCCTGATCGCATGTCCACGATCGAGCTGTACCAATACATTCGCCATCTCAAGCAAAACAACCAGTCTGCCGATCTGTATGAAATCCGCTTCTGGCGCAAGCTGTTCTATCCCTTGAGTTGTCTGGTCATGATCGTGCTGGCACTGCCGTTTGCCTACCTTCATTTCCGCTCGGGCATCATCACGACTGCGATGTTTGCCGGCATCATCGTGGGCATCGGCTTCTTTCTGCTCAACAACGTATTCGAATATGTGGGTAATCTGCGCGCCTGGGCGCCGTGGTTCATTGCCGCCGTGCCTAGCCTGACGTACATGCTGGCGTCCTTGCTGACTTTCCGCTGGCTGGTACGCAACCGGTAGTGCCCCTTCATGCCAATATTTGTTTGTGCCTGCAACAAATGCCTTGGCGAATGATTTTCGCCATTCAACGCACCCTGAAGACATGGATTTCGGCTAGAATTCTGGGCTTCGGAGTGTGGCGCAGCCTGGTAGCGCGTCTCGTTCGGGACGAGAAGGTCGAAGGTTCGAATCCTTTCACTCCGACCAGTACCCTCTTACATCAAACCAGCATATTGCTGGTTTTTTATTTGATATTTTGATATTCATATAAGAAAATTCATATTCAAAATATCTTGCCCGCAGCTCTTTACTCTGCCACCCCATGAACCTTCATCAGTTTCGCTTCGTTCAGGAGGCCGTTCGTCGTAACCTGAACCTGACCGAAGCCGCCAAAGCGCTCTATACCTCGCAGCCTGGTATTTCCAAAGCCATCATCGAGCTTGAAGAAGAATTGGGCGTCGAAATTTTTGCCCGTCACGGCAAACGGCTCAAGCGCATCACCGAGCCGGGGCAGCACATCCTCAAAAGCATCGACATCATTCAGCGCGAAGTAGCCAACCTCAAGCGCATTGGTGAACAGTTCAGCAAAGAAGACAGCGGCACCTTGAGCATCGCCGCCACCCACACGGAAGCACGCTATGCGCTGCCCGACAAGGTCACGCAACTGCGCATGCGCTATCCGAAACTGCACATCAGCATGCACCAGGGCACGCCGCAGCAAGTGGCCGAATCACTTTTGTCAGAAACCGTGGTGATCGGGCTGGCTACCGAATCGTTGGCCGAATACCCCGACCTGGTCACCCTGCCCTGCTACAACTGGCAGCACGTGCTGGTTTTGCCCGAAAAGCATGCTTTGGCGCAGCAAGAGCAAATCACGCTGGAGGACCTTGCCAAGCTACCGCTTGTCACCTATCACCCCGCTTTTACCGGGCGCACCAAAATTGATACCGCCTTTTCCCAACGGCGCTTGCAGCCCAATGTTGTTCTTGAGGCCATTGACTCCGACGTCATCATCACCTACGTGAAGCATGGGCTGGGCATCGGCATCGTGGCCGAAATGGCCATGCAAGATGCACCTGCGGGCTTGGTCTCTCGCCCGCTCGGTCATCTGTTTGGCAGCAACGTCACCCGCGTAGCGTTCAAACGCGGAGTCTTCATGCGCAATTATGTGTACGACTTTGCAGAATCCCTCAGCGACCGACTGCCCCGCGCCCTGGTGCTGAAAGCCCTGTCAGGACATTACGAAGACTATGGCCTGTGAACCACGGGTTGTGCCACTTCTGCCTCAGCGGCCAACCTGATCTTCACCGGCGTTATCCACAAACTTTTGCACCATGACAGAAAGCATCGCCCCCATCTTCCATCAGCTGTTTCACGGGTCCTTCGATCTGCTGCTCGTCATATACCTGATTGCCATTACAACCGAGGCCATGTCAGGCGCATTGGCCGCTGGGAGACGCAATATGGACATCTTCGGCGTGGTTGTCATCGCCTTTGTGACTGCACTAGGCGGCGGCACCATCCGCGATGTGGTGCTGGGCAACTACCCCGTGGGCTGGACACAGCACCCCGAATATGCCTACCTGGTCATTCTGGCCGGCCTGGCCACCACCATCGTGGCTCGATTCATGCACCAGATGAAACAAATCTTTTTGGCGCTGGATGCCATGGGGCTGGTGGCTTTTTCGCTGATTGGCTGCAACGTGGCGCTGAGACTGAACTACCCGACCATCGTGGTCATCATGTCTGGCATGCTGACCGGCATCAGTGGCGGCATCTTGCGCGATGTGCTCTGCAATCAGGTACCGGTCGTCTTCCGCCGTGAACTGTACGCCAGCGTATCGCTTTTTGTTTGCGCCTGCTTTCTGGTGCTGCGCGCCGCAGGCGTACACGCCGACATCAACACGGCCATCTGTTTTGTTGCAGGCTTCGGCTTCCGAATGCTGGCCTTGCGCTTCGGCTGGAGGCTTCCCACTTTTTCATATCAGCAGCGTTGGGATTGAGCAAACCAGCAGGTAGTTCGACCGCACATACCACATTTTTTATCTCTCGCGCGCAGAATCTCTACCCCGAATCCTCACATTTGGAAAAAATGCCAAAAGCTAGCAAACATTTCCTTGAGGCTGACCAAAAATTGCTGCTTTACGCAAATACCTCGCTCTCGTGAAAAGAGAGACCTTTTGCGTCTTTTGCAGAAAGAATGGGTTCAATGCCCTGAGGCCAAGCAATATTCAGCGTGGCATCATTCCAGTGAATGCAACGCTCGTGAGCAGGTGCGTAGTAGTTGGTGGTTTTGTAAAGAAACTCCGCTGTGTCGCTAAGCACAACAAAGCCGTGTGCAAAGCCTTCTGGCACCCATAGTTGGCGTTTATTTTCTGCAGAGAGCAGCTCTCCAACCCATTTGCCAAAGGTCGGGCTGCTTTTACGCAAATCAACGGCCACATCAAAAACCTCGCCTTGTACAACGCGCACCAGTTTGCCTTGCGGTTGTTGAATTTGGTAGTGCAAGCCGCGCAGCACATTTTTAACGCTGCGGCTGTGGTTATCCTGTACAAATTGCACGGGCTTGCCTATGGCAGCCTCAAATCGTGCCTGGTTGAAACTTTCCATAAAAAATCCGCGCTCATCGCCAAATACGTCTGGCTCGATAAGGACGACGTCAGGAATAGCAAGTGGTGTGTGTTTCATCAGAATACGTTTTCTTTTACAATTTGCAACAAATAACGGCCATAGCCATTTTTGGATAAAGGTTTCGCCAATGATTCGAGCTGCGCGGCATCAATCCAACCGTTACGAAAAGCGATTTCTTCCGGGCAGGCGATTTTGAGGCCCTGCCGATGCTCCAGCGTGGCAATGAACTGCCCGGCTTCCAGCAAGCTGTCGTGGGTGCCCGTATCGAGCCAGGCATAGCCACGCTGCATGATTTGCACATGGAGTTGGCCCTGCTCCAGATACGTCTGATTGACACTGGTGATTTCCAACTCGCCACGGGCGCTGGGCTTCACCGCTTTGGCAATGTCGACCACTTGTTTGTCGTAAAAGTACAGTCCGGTGACTGCATAGCTGGATTTGGGCTGCGCCGGTTTTTCTTCGATGCTGATGGCCTGTCCCGCTTTATCAAATTCGACGACACCATAACGCTCGGGATCCAGCACATGGTAGGCAAACACACTGGCTCCGGTCGTGCGCGCATCGGCCTGTTTGAGCAAGGTTGCCAAATCATGCCCGTAGTAGATGTTGTCACCCAATATCAGTGCACTGGTGCTATTGCCGATGAATGCTTCGCCGATGATGAAAGCTTGCGCCAGCCCATCAGGGCTGGGTTGCACGGCGTATTGCAGATTCATGCCCCACTGGCTACCATCTCCCAACAGTTGCTGAAAGCGCGGTGTATCCTGCGGCGTGCTGATGATGAGCACATCGCGGATACCCGCCAGCATCAAGGTGCTCAAGGGGTAATAGATCATGGGCTTGTCGTACACCGGCAGCAATTGCTTGCTGATCGCCAGCGTGGCAGGGTGCAAGCGCGTGCCTGAACCACCGGCCAAAATGATGCCTTTGCGGGATGTGCTCATGCGGCTTGTCCTTCCAGAATTTCTGCCAGCATGCGATCCACACCTGTTTGCCAATGTGGCAAGGTGAGGCCGAATGTGGTTTGCAGTTTGTGTGTATCCAGCCGTGAATTGTGCGGTCGCCGCGCGGGCGTAGGAAAGGCGGATGTGGCTACAGGGTGAATGGCATCCGCCGCAACCTGAATGGGCAAGCCGGCCTGCCGCGCGCGCGCCAGCACATGGCTGGCGTAACCGTGCCAGGTGGTTTCACCGCCTGCTACCAGGTGATACAACCCCGCGCAAGATGCATCGCGCAGCAAGTGGCGAATGGCATGTGCGGTAACGTCTGCCAACAGCTCGGCGCCGGTGGGCGCGCCATACTGGTCGTTGATAACGCTTAAGGTGTCACGCTCCCGCCCCAGCCTGAGCATGGTTTTGGCAAAGTTGGCGCCACGCGCAGCATAGACCCAACTGGTGCGAAAGATCAGATGGCGCGTGCAGTGCCGCTGCACCAACTGTTCGCCTTCGAGCTTGGTTTGCCCGTACACATTAAGCGGCGCCGGCGCATCGGTTTCCAGCCAGGGGCGATTGCCGCTGCCATCAAACACATAGTCGGTGGAATAATGCACCAGTGCTGCACCCATGCGTTCGGCCTCTTCGGCCAGCACGCCAACGGCGGTGGCATTGAGCGCGCGCGCCAGTTCCGGCTCGCTCTCGGCTTTGTCTACCGCCGTATGGGCGGCTGCATTGACAATGACATGGGGCTGCACACGCTGCACGGTGTCACGCAATTGTTCTGGCTGGCTGAAATCGCCTTGCAGCGCCACGCCATCAATGGGTGGGTTGCCCTCACTGCGATAGTCGACTGCAATCAGCTCGCCCAAAGGCGCCAGGCTGCGTTGCAGCTCCCAACCCACTTGCCCGTTTTTGCCCAACAGCAGAATTTTCATGGTGTGTCCGTACCTCTCGCGGTTTTTGGTGAGTTATTGGTATTGCTTTTTGACCCAATCGCGATAAGCACCGCTTTGCACGTTCTCGACCCACTGGGGGTTGTCGAGGTACCACTGCACGGTTTTGGCAATGCCGGTTTCAAAGGTTTCGGCGGGTTTCCAACCCAGTTCGCGCTCCAGCTTGCGGGCGTCAATGGCGTAGCGGCGGTCGTGGCCGGGGCGGTCGATTACGTAGGTAATCTGCTCGGCATAGCTTTTACCATCGGCACGGGGGCGTTTTTCGTCCAGCAGGGCGCAGATGCGCTGCACGATTTCGATATTGGGCTTTTCGTTCCAACCGCCGACGTTGTAGGTTTCGCCCAGCCGCCCTGCCTCCAGCACGCGGCGAATGGCGCTGCAATGGTCTTTCACATACAGCCAATCGCGCACCTGCATGCCATCGCCATACACGGGCAAAGCCTTGCCTGCCAGCGCGTTGACAATCATGAGCGGAATCAGTTTTTCCGGAAAGTGGTACGGCCCGTAGTTGTTGCTGCAATTGGTGGTGAGCACGGGTAGCCCGTACGTGTGGTGGTAAGCGCGCACCAGGTGGTCGCTGGCGGCTTTGCTGGCGCTGTAGGGACTGTTGGGTTCGTAGGAGTGCTGCTCGGTAAAGGCCGGTGCATCCGGCGCCAGGCTGCCATAGACCTCGTCGGTAGAAACGTGCAGAAAACGAAATGCGGCTTTGTCCGCATCACTCAAGCCGTTGTAGTAGGCGCGGGCAGATTCCAGCAAATAGAAGGTGCCAACGATATTGGTTTGGATGAAATCTTCCGGGCCGTGGATGGAACGATCCACATGGCTTTCGGCCGCGAAATTGATGATGGCGCGTGGTTTGTATTGCACCAAGAGCTTGTCCAGCAGCGCCTTGTCGCCAATATCGCCCTGCACAAAGATGTGCCCCTTGTGGTCTTTCAGCGAGGCCAGCGTTTCAAGATTGCCTGCATAGGTCAGTTTGTCGAGATTGATGACCGCCTCATCACTCTGCACCAGCCAGTCAAGTACAAAATTGCCACCTATGAAGCCTGCACCACCTGTTACCAGTATTGCCATAGTTCAAATTTTCTTAAAAAAAGCGGCTATAAATAGCCCCAAATTCCCTAAAAAAGTTTGGCGATAAATGCCGCACCGCTTCAAATTGAACAAACGCAATATCAATCCCATATCACGTGCTTTGGCAAAACGTTCAAGAATTTCACAGTTTTCAAGCGTAAGCTTGCTCTGCAAGCGACGCAACGCTGCGATGTTGCCATCGTTCCAACTGCGGAAATCACCTTGCATCAGCATGCGAATACGCTTCAAACGCGCCTGCCATGTGGCATTCGTACCCACCAGATTGCTCGTATGCTGACGGTAGTCCAACGATGGCTCTGTGTCGTAATAAACCTTGCCACCACACCCGGTCACTACCAGATAAGCCCACCAGTCATGCGACCTTATTGGAACATCTGCTCCAGCCTCACATAACAATAACCGAGCCGCATGATTAAAAACCATGGTGTTGGCACCAGCAATACTTTGCATCAATGCGTTTCTAAAACTGGAAGGCTTGGTAAACAAGGTGGATAGACAAATTTCGTTCCTTTGCTCGTCCACCAGTCGCGTTCTGGAGCAGTACAACGCAGGCACATCAGGCGGAACGGTTTGTAACCATTGAACGGCTCTTTCTAGTTTATCTGTCACCCAGATGTCGTCTTG
>JAGOGU010000032.1:4312-10772 GCA_017996515.1 Allobrachymonas sp. | reverse complement strand
TTATGATGGTCGGATCTGGAGGGTAGTGGAATGCGCGTATTGAAGTTGAATGGTTTTTCGATGATCGGCGTGGCTTGCACGGGGCTGTTGCTTGTGGCTGCACCTGTGGCGCAGGCTGCAGACGGTGCAGCCATTGCCAAGGCCAATAACTGCATGACTTGCCATGGCGTGGATACCAGAAAAATGATGGGGCCTTCCTTCAAGGAAATTGCCAATCGCTACAAAGGCAAAAATGTCGAAGCGGCCATGGTTGAGAAAATCAAGAAGGGCAGTGCAGGGGAGTGGGGCGTCATGGCCATGCCTGCCCAACCGCAACTGTCGGATGCGGATGCGCGAGCCATCGCCAAGTGGATACTGGCGCGCTAGTTTGCCGCGTGTCACAACACAAAATGGGGGCAGAATCCGCCGCATTGACTATCCCCATTGTTGATACCTTTATAGATGCCCTGTGGTTGGAAGAGGGGCTTTCTGCCAACACGCTGGCGGCGTATCGGCGTGATGTGCAGTTGTTTGCGCAATGGCTGCACGATCAAACACCGGCCACAGATTTGCTGGGGGTTGATGAACCCCGCTTGCAGTTGTATCAAGGGTATTTGTTTGCACAAGGGCACAAGGCCAGCACGGCCAATCGACGGTTCACGGTGCTGAAGCGGTTTTACCGCTGGGCATTGCGCGAGCGGCATATCGCACAAGATCCCACACTCCGTTTGATCGCGGCACGGATGCCGTTGCGGGTGCCCAAATTGATGAGCGAAGCCCAGGTGGAGGCATTGTTGGCCGCGCCCGATGTGCAAACGCCCTTGGGATTGCGCGATCGCGCCATGCTGGAGCTGTTGTATGCCAGCGGCTTGCGCGTGAGCGAGCTGGTGCAAATCAAGCTGTTGCAAATCAGCCTGGCCGAGCAGGTGTTGCGTATCACGGGCAAAGGCAATAAAGAGCGCCTGGTGCCTTTTGGCGCACAAGCGCACGACTGGTTGCAGCGTTATTTGAGCGAAGCGCGTCCGGCATTGCTCGGGCAACGGCAGACGGATGCGGTGTTTGTCACGGCGCGTGGTGCGCGTGCTGGCGAGGCGATGACGCGCGCCATGTTCTGGCAGCTGGTGAAAAAATACGCGGCGCAGGCCGATATTCGCGTGCCTTTGTCGCCCCACACCTTGCGGCATGCGTTTGCCACCCATTTGCTCAATCACGGCGCTGATTTGCGCGTGGTGCAGTTGCTGCTGGGGCATGCCGATATCAGCACCACCACCATCTATACCCATATTGCACGCGAGCGGCTCAAATCGCTGCACGCGCAGCATCACCCCAGAGGGTGAGATGCGTTTGCGTGTAGCGCCAGTGCACCTGGTAACGTGCGTCCATCCAAGGAAAAGAAGGAAAAACCATCATGCCCCTTTATCAACTGGGTGACAGGCAGCCGCAACTGGCTGATAGCGTTTGGCTGGCAGACAGTGCACACATCATCGGTGATGTGCGTTTGGCGGCAGATGTGAGCATCTGGTTCAACGCTGTTTTGCGGGGTGACAACGAACCCATCGTTCTGGGTGACGGCAGCAACGTGCAAGATGGCTGCGTGCTGCATACCGACCCGGGCGCCCCTTTAACTGTGGGCAAATGGGTAACGGTGGGGCACAAGGCCATTCTGCATGGCTGCACGGTGGGGGATGAGAGCCTGATTGGCATGGGCGCGGTGGTGCTGAACCATGCGGTGATTGGCAGGCATTGCCTGGTAGGGGCTGGCGCATTGGTGACAGAAGGCAAAACGTTCCCGGACGGCAGTCTCATCGTGGGCAGCCCTGCACGGGTGGTGCGGCAGTTGGCTCCTGAGCAGATGGCGGCTTTGCGGCAAAGTGCGCAGAAATATATTGAAAACGCCCGGCGTTATCGGGCGCAGTTGCGGCGGCTCTGATGCGAAAGCTTGGATGTGGTCAGAGGGGCTGAACGGGTGCAACAACAAATGCTGAACAGATGCGCGCCAGGCGCTGGCAGGGGATAATAGCTGGCTTGTTCCGTGCCAGCCTGCTTCGCAAGAGCTGCATAAGCACTGGCTGACTCGTGATTTTTTCTGATGGATAGCTTTTGGGCATGGCGCAGATATCTGCCACGCGTGCCGTAAAGCTATCCGCAATTTTTCTGTAGCCTGATTCCCGTGACCTACGCTTCTGAAACCCGCCGCCGCCGCACCTTTGCCATCATCTCTCACCCGGATGCGGGTAAAACCACGCTGACCGAAAAACTGTTGCTGTTCTCTGGCGCGATTCAGATTGCCGGTGCCGTGAAAGGGCGCAAGGCCAGCCGCCATGCCACATCCGACTGGATGGAAATTGAAAAGCAGCGCGGTATTTCGGTGGCATCCAGCGTGATGCAGATGAGCTACCGCGACCATGTCATCAACCTGCTGGACACGCCCGGCCACAAGGACTTTTCCGAAGACACCTACCGCGTGCTTACTGCTGTTGATTCGGCGTTGATGGTGATTGATGCGGCCAACGGTGTAGAGGCGCAAACCCGCCGCTTGATTGAAGTGTGCCGCCAGCGCGACACGCCCATCATCACCTTCGTCAACAAAATGGACCGCGAGGTGCGCGACCCGCTGGACATTCTGGATGAGGTCGAGCGCGAATTGGGTATGCCTTGCTGCCCCATTACCTGGCCCGTGGGGCAGGGTAAGAACTTTGGCGGCATCATCAATCTGCGCACGCAGAGTATGACCGTGTTTCAGGCCGGTACCGAAAAACGCCCGCAAGACTTTGAGACCATTCCGCTCAGCGATGCAGACGCCTTGCGCGCGCGCTTTGGCAAAACGTTTGACGACGCGCTGGAAAGCATGGAGTTGGCGCAGGGCGCATCAGCCGAGTGGGATCATGAGGCTTTTCTGGCTGGCAAACTCACCCCTGTGTTCTTTGGTTCCGGCGTCAACAACTTCGGTGTGATGGAAGTGCTCAATGCGGGGGTGGACATGTCGCCTTCGCCCGGTGCACGCACCAGCCGCCTGATGGCCAAAAACGGCGAGGTGAGCGAAACGATCATCCAGCCTGAAGGTGCGGGTTTTGCCGGTGTGGTATTCAAGGTGCAGGCCAATATGGACGCCAACCATCGCGACCGCATTGCTTTTGTGCGTGTGGCCAGCGGCAAATACACGCCGGGCATGAAAATGAAAGTGCAGCGCACGGGCAAAGAGTTGCGTCCCACCAGCGTCGTTACCTTCATGAGCCAGCGCCGCGAGGCGGTGGAAGAAGCCTACGCGGGCGACATCATCGGCTTTACCACCCACGGCGGCGTGCAGCTGGGCGACACGATTACCGACGGTGCCAGCCTGCAATTCACGGGATTGCCATTCTTTGCGCCTGAAATGTTCATGACCGTGGTGCTGAAAAACCCGTTGCGTACCAAGCAGCTGCAACAGGGCCTGCTGCAACTGGGCGAGGAGGGGGCCATTCAGGTCTTCAAACCCGAGGCGGGCGGTAATATGCTGTTGGGCGCGATTGGGCAGTTGCAATTCGAGGTGGTGCAGCATCGCCTGAAAACCGAGTACGACTGCGAAGTGCGACTGGAAAGCTGCCAGTACACCGGCGCGCGCTGGATCACCGCCGACACACCGCAGGATTTGCGCGAATTTGAAAATACTTACCCCATGCGCATGGCGCACGATGCGGCGGGCGCATTGGCCTATTTGTGTACTTCGCCTTACGATGTGCGGTTGGCGCAAGAGCGTTTCCCCAAAATTCATTTCCATCCGCTGCGCGAGCATGCGGGTTTGAGTTTGGACAAGGCCCATTGATGCCATGCCTTGTTGCCAGCTTGCAACGCTTGATAGTGGGCCGTGCGGGGTGTTTGCTGCCTAACCGGCCCGATATCGCCTTATAATCGCCCATTCAATTTACCGGCAGACCCCCGTCGGCCAGCCATGTTTGTGAGATGACGGGGAAAATATTGCAGCTCTGCACTCCACAGGTTTCGATCTTCCTGCACGAGGCAACTGCGCATTTTGGAACATTTTCACCAATGACCACCATTCGTGTAAAAGAAAACGAACCTTTTGAAGTTGCTCTGCGTCGCTTCAAGCGCACCATTGAAAAACTCGGCCTGCTGACTGATCTGCGCGCCCGCGAGTTTTATGAAAAACCCACAGCCGAGCGCAAGCGCAAGAAAGCGGCTGCCGTCAAGCGCCATTACAAGCGCGTGCGCAGCATGCAACTGCCCAAGAAGCTCTACTGAGTTTCAGCCAGAGGCCAGACCGCAGCGTCTGGCTTTTGCTTTGTCAACAAGGCTCGCCGGGGATGCTCAGCGGGCCTTTGTTCTTTGCGAGGGATGAGAAATGAGTTTAAAAGAACAAATTACCGAAGATATGAAGGCGGCCATGCGTGCCAAAGACACTGCGCGGCTGGGCACTATCCGGCTGTTGCAGGCGGCCATCAAGCAGCGCGAGGTGGATGAGCGCGTGACCTTGGATGACGCGGCCGTGATTGCCGTGATCGACAAACTGGTCAAGCAGCGCAAAGACAGCATTGCCGCCTACGAGCAAGCTGCACGCCAGGATTTGGCCGACCAGGAAAAGGCCGAGCTGACCGTGTTGCAGGCCTACTTGCCGGCCCGCATGAGCGAAGCGGAAATTACTGCCGCCGTGCAAGCGATTGCGGCCGCGTTTGAGGCTGACAATGGCCGCAAACCCGCAGCGGCCGATATGGGCAAGTTGATGGGTACGGCCAAAGCGCAACTGGCAGGCAAGGCCGATATGGGGGCTGTTTCTGCAGCCGTCAAAACCGTGTTGGCTGCCTGAAGGTAAAGGAGGCCAAAGAGCCAAAGAGAGAGGGGCTGCCGCACGGCATTGGGTCGCGCTGACTGCCTTTCACGCCAATCTCACGCCAATGGGCACGTTCTATCCAAGAGCGTGCCCATTGTTTTTGTGTTCCCTCAAGCGGCCGGGCGAGTGTGGTGCTTGGCGTGTCGGGCGCTGGCCAGATCTGCCTGATCGGCGGTGGATGGCGGGCAGGCCGCTTGCCCGTGGCAGACGCAGCCTTCACCGCGGGCAGCCACCAGCAGTTCGTGCAGCACGGGGCATTCGCCGCTGACATGCTGCCCATGGCCGTTGGCGGCGCAACGGCTTTGCAGGGCGCGCAGCTGTTTTTCCAGCGCTTGCAGGCTTTGCAAGCGGTTTTGCACGCGCGCCAACTGCGCCTGCACCAAGGCATCCACATGCGCGCCATCCGACAAGGGGTTGGCCATCAACTCGATGAGCTGGCGAATGTCGGTCAGCGACATGTCCAGCGCCCGGCAGTGGCGGATGAAGGCCAGCCGCTCCAGATGCGCCTGCGTGTATTGGCGGTAGTTGCTGGCCGTGCGCGCAGGGGCGGGCAGCAAGTTTTCGCGCTCGTAGTAGCGGATGGTTTCGACCGAGGTGTCCGAGCTGGAGGCGAGTTCGCCAATTTTCATGACGGCCTTTCTTTATTTCCCTTGAGTATGAAGGGGATTGCGACAAATATGTTTGACTCTGTAGCTGCTTCAGGGTTTTCAATATAGCAAAACTTGGCGATGAACGACCTAACATGAAAGATACAGCCACTTCTACTACAGGACATTCTCACGGAGGCTGTGCCCATGCTTGCGGGCAGGGGAGCCCTGAACATGTTGCACACAAACATGCTGCGTATCATGCACAGCTTGTGCCTAGCGAACGTGCAGATGCGCACGAAGGGCATTCGCACGGATACGCGCAAGAGATGCATGCTGGCGACCATGCATACCATTCGCACAATCATGACCACGGTCACGACCATGGGCACAGCCATGCCCATCAAGACTGCGGCTGTAGCGGGGGCTGCAGTTCGGCAGCCGTGCATCTGGCCGAGCCGCAGCACATGGCAGGCATGCTGAATCTGCGGGTGCCGGATATGGATTGCCCCGGTGAAGAATCGCAAATTCGCCGCGCACTGGAAGGTTATGCCGCCATCAAGAGCCTGCGCTTCGATCTGGGCGCGCGAACGGTCGCCATCGATGCGCCCGAGGCGGATTGGCCAGCCATTGAACAAGCCATTGCACGCGAGGGCCTGAAAACCGAGCGTTTGAGTGTGCCCGTTTCGGCAGCAGAAACGCAACGCCGCCAGCGGCTGGAGATCTGGAAGCTGGGTGCGGCCTTGGGCTTTGCGCTAGGTGCTGAGGTGGTGCATTTTCTGGCACCAGAAACCATGCCGTGGAATGTGCTGAGCATGGCACTGGCCGGCGTGGCCATTGCGTTGTCGGGCTTTGGCGTGTACCGCAAGGGGCTGGCTTTGCTGTTGCGCGGCCAGCTCAGCATTACCACCTTGATGACGGTGGCCGTGACCGGTGCTTTTGTCATCGGGCAATGGGCCGAGGCGGCCATGGTGATGGCGCTGTATTCGCTGGCGGAATGGATCGAGGCGCGCGCGGTGGATCGCGCCCGCCATGCCATTAAAGGATTGCTGGATCTGGCGCCGCCCAT
>JAGOGU010000032.1:0-4302 GCA_017996515.1 Allobrachymonas sp. | reverse complement strand
AAGACATTGCCCGGGGGGCGGTTGTGCGCGTCAAGCCGGGCGAGCGTCTGGCACTGGATGGCCGGGTGCTGGCAGGTCACAGCGCCATCGACCAGGCACCGGTCACCGGCGAGAGCGTGCCGGTGGAAAAAGCCCCGGGGGATGAGGTATTTGCCGGCACCATCAATCAGCACGCCGCGCTGGAGTTTGAGGTGACCGTGCCGGCCAGCGATACGGTGCTGGCGCGCATCATCCATGCAGTGGAGCAGGCGCAGGGCACGCGCGCACCGATCCAGCGTTTTGTCGATCGGTTTGCCGCCGTGTACACGCCTGCCGTGTTTGCCTTTTCGCTGGGTGTGGCGCTGCTGGGGCCTTGGCTGGCAGGCTGGACGTGGCTTGTGGCCATCTACAAGGCGCTGGTCATTCTGGTGATTGCCTGCCCTTGCGCGTTGGTGATCTCCACACCCGTGACGGTGGTGAGCGGGCTGGCGTCGGCAGCGCGGCGCGGTATTTTGATCAAAGGCGGCGTGTATCTGGAAGAGGCGCGCAAGCTTACGCATATGGCGCTGGATAAAACCGGCACCCTCACCGAGGGCAGGCCGCGCCTGGTTGCTTACGAAATCGTGCGCCCCGGCGTGGATGCCGCGCAAGTGTGGCAACTGGCAAACGGCATTGCCGCGCGTTCTGATCATCCCGTCTCCAAAGCCATTGCGCAGGGGCTGGCCGATATGGCTGGGGCGCAGCTGGAGGTCAACGATTTTGCCGTTGAAGCAGGCCGTGGCGCGCGCGGCAGTATCAACGGGCGGGCATTGATATTGGGAAACCACCGCTGGATCCATGAGCGCGGGCATTGTTCCCCCGCGTTGGAGGCGCGCATGGCCGAGCACGAGAGCCTGGGTCGCAGCATCAGTTTGCTGGCGGATGAGCAAGGCGTGCTGGCCTTGCTCGTGGTGGCGGATGCGGTCAAGCCCAGCTCGCGGCAGGCCATACAGGAATTGCGGGCGCTGGGCATCACGACGGTCATGCTCACAGGCGACAACCTGGCCAGCGCGCAGGCCATTGCCCGCGAAACCGGCATCAGCGATGTGCAGGCCGAGTTGCTGCCGCAGCAGAAGCTGGAGGTCGTGCAGGCGCTCAATGCCAGCAATGGCAACGTCAGCGGCATGGTGGGCGATGGCATCAATGACGCGCCCGCATTGGCCGCGGCGCGTGTGGGTTTTGCCATGGGGCAGGGCGGCACGCATATTGCCACCGAGGCGGCAGACGTTGTCATCATGAACGACGACCTGCGCCGCGTGGCCGAAACGGTGCGACTTTCCAAATATGCGCATGGCGTGCTGTGGCAGAACATCACGCTGGCGTTGGGTATCAAGACGGCATTTTTGTTACTGGCCATGTTGGGCCATGCCACCATGTGGATGGCCGTTTTTGCCGATGTGGGCGCCAGCTTGCTGGTGGTGTGCAATGGCTTGCGCATGCTGCGCTGGCGCGGCTGATGCGGCTTGGCGGTCGTTTGCCTCGGCACCCCAAACGGTGGTGAATGGCTTGCCAGCGGGATAGGGCGCTGTTACAAGCGCGTTACCGGCGCTTACGGTTTGGGTGGGGATTCATGCTCAGGTTCGCGTAATGTCGTGGGGTGCTTGCTCTGCAGTGTGTGTGGAGCCGAGCCATTCGCAGAGCATGCGTATGAACCGCTACATGCATTTAGATGTGCAAGGGGTCATGGCAAGCTCGCTGCGCCAGTCGAAATGGTTTGATTGGCGCAATCTTTGTTTTTGACAGACAAGGGGAATCGCATGAATATCAGTAAAACTTTCCGTACGGCATTTGTTTTGGGCACGGTGTGCGTGGCGGCAACCGCTTTTGCCCAAACGCCCAGCAAGAGCGGCGCGCGCAGAGGCTATAAAAGCGCTGCCCAGCACGAGGCCGCTGCCGCGCGTGGCAGCAAATTCGCGCAACAGAATGACGAGCAGTATCTGCGCAATGCCTTGGCACGCTGTGAGCGTTTGAGTGGCGGCTACAAGCAGGCGTGCGAAGACCGCGTGCGTGGCGGCGGCACCAGCACAGGTAGCGTAGAAGGCGGTGGCATCGTGCGCGAGAGCGAGATCCGAGGCGATCTGTTACCACTACCTGCGCAGCCGGCACAACCAGCCGAGGTACAGCCAGCTGAGGCACAGTAACCGAGGCGAGCAAGAAGGAAGGGTAGGGCATGCGTTGGCGCGTGCCGCTGCCATCCATTAAAAAAAGCCCTATTGGGGCTTTTTTGAAAAATGCTTATTACGCGATGGGGTGTGCTTTGCCAGCCGCCTCTAGTTTGCTTTGCAACAAATCGGCAAACCGCTTGCGTTCTTCGTCGCTGGCAAAGGCGCTGTAGGGCACGGCATGAAAGTACCCGCTGCCCACAAAAATCACCAAAAAGCCGCGCATATCCGCCATACGGCGCACTTCGCGGTAGTGCAGCAAGGTGTGACCGTAATGGCCTGCGTGGTACAAACCATCATCACGCACGGCCAGCAGGTTTTCGCCGCGGATGTGTTGGTTAAGGGTTTGCTGGAGGAGCTGGTTGTTCATGGCCGGTCGTATGGCTATGGCATACAACACAGCCAGATACGCGCCGATCAGCAAGACCCAGCGCATCCAAACCAAGGTGCGAAACTGCGGATAACCCTCTTCGATGTACCAATCGATCAGCCCTGTCTCGATGAGGTCTCCGATCTGGAAAAAGACAAAAGCGGCGATCCCGACAAAAGGCCATAGCAAGAGCCAATCACACAGCTTGATCAGACGTGCCAAGGGCTTACCCCGGTAACCTGCTTGGCAATGTCTTTCAATAGCGCTTTGCGCTGCGGGCTGTCTTCGATGGTGTAGCGAACTTCCATGATTTTTTGCCGCGTTTGCTGGCCTCAACCGACCGACAAAAAATTGCCAGCCGGTTGAGGTAACTGAGGTCGCATGAGCAAACTTACTTGTTTTCCAGCTGCGGCAGGGCCGAAGCGTTGCCCAGAGAAAGCAAGCCTGTTTGCGAATAAACGCCCAGTTTTGCGCGGGTATCCACGATGTCCAGATTGCGCATGGTGAGTTGCCCAATGCGATCCAGCGGGCTGAAGGGAGCGTTTTCCACCTTTTCCATGCTCAGGCGTTCAGGCGCGTAGGTGAGGTTGGGGCTTTCGGTGTTGAGAATGCTGTAGTCGTTGCCGCGGCGCAGCTCCAGCGTGACTTCGCCGGTAATGGCTTTGGCCACCCAGCGCTGGGCGGTTTCGCGCAGCATGAGGGCTTGCGGGTCGAACCAGCGGCCTTGGTACAGCAGGCGGCCCAGGCGCAGGCCGTTGATGCGGTATTGCTCGATGGTGTCTTCGTTGTGGATGCCGGTGACCAGCCGCTCGTAAGCAATGTGCAGCAGCGCCATGCCGGGGGCTTCGTAAATGCCGCGCGATTTGGCTTCGATGATGCGGTTTTCGATCTGGTCGCTCATGCCCAGGCCGTGGCGGCCGCCAATGCGGTTGGCTTCCAGAAACAGCTCGACCGCGTCGGCAAAGGTTTGGCCGTTCAGCGCCACGGGCACGCCTTCTTCAAAGCGCACGCGCACTTCTTCGGGTTGGACGTCGACTTCGGGCTTCCAGAACGCCACGCCCATGATGGGGTTGACGATGCGGATCCCGCTGGAGAGTTCTTCCAGATCTTTGGCCTCGTGTGTGGCGCCCAGCATGTTGCTGTCGGTGCTGTAGGCTTTTTCTGCGCTCATTTTGTAGCCGTGACCATGTGCGGTCATGAAGGCGCTCATTTCGGCGCGACCACCCAGCTCATCGATGAAGGTTTGATCCAGCCAGGGTTTGTAGATGCGCAGTTGCGGGTTGGTGAGCAGGCCGTAGCGGTAAAAACGCTCGATGTCGTTGCCTTTGAAGGTAGAGCCGTCGCCCCAGATGTGCACATCGTCTTCTTTCATGGCGGCCACCAGCATGGTACCGGTTACGGCGCGACCCAGCGGTGTGGTGTTGAAATAGGCCATGCCCCCGGTGCGGATGTGGAACGCTCCGCATTGAATGGCAGCTATGCCTTCGTGCGCCAATTGGGCGCGGCAATCCACCAGGCGGGCTTTTTCGGCGCCGTATTCCATGGCCTTGCGAGGAATGGCGTCGTAATCCGACTCATCGGGCTGGCCCAGATTGGCCGTGTAGGCGTAAGGAACGGCACCCTTTGGGCGCATCCACAGCAGGGCTGCCGAAGTATCCAAACCGCCCGAGAAGGCGATGCCCACTTTTTGCCCAACGGGCAGAGATTGAAGAATATTGCTCATGACGTAGGTTGCGATAAAAACAAAAAAAC
>JAGOGU010000031.1 GCA_017996515.1 Allobrachymonas sp. | reverse complement strand
CGGGGTGTTTGCAGCCGACCAGACCTCACACACAGGCAGGCGTTTATGCGTCAGATAGCTTCCATCTGGACTGTATATATGCAAAGCCACACCGCGCACGATGAGGGCGAACCTGCTATACTCGATAAAAAAAGTCGGATAATGCTCGTCTTTCCACTGTAGACAGCAACAATTTTTTGCGCGATCAACCTTATACCTTTCCATGGCATGGGGTTATTATGCGAGGCTTCGCGCAAAAACGGTGCCAACTGCTTTTTGCCCCCGCCGTTGCTGTTTGAAAAAAGGAAAAAACCACCATGCGATTGACCACCAAAGGACGCTTTGCCGTTACTGCCATGATTGACCTTGCCCTGCGCATGGGAGCAGGGCCTGTCACACTGGCAGCCATCAGCCAGCGCCAGCGCATTTCGCTTTCCTATCTGGAGCAGCTGTTTGGCAAATTGCGCCGTAACAAGCTGGTGGAGTCCACCCGCGGCCCTGGCGGCGGCTACATGCTGGCCAGAAAAGCCGCCGATATCACCATTGCCGACATCGTGCTGGCCGTGGACGAACAGCTCGATGCCACCAGTTGCGGCGGCAAGGAAGACTGCATGGGCAACCTGGGCGGCCCTTGCATGACCCACGATTTGTGGAGCGCCTTGAACGTGCGCATGCTCGATTTTCTGCGCTCGGTGAACTTGCAAAAACTCGTGGATGAGCAATTGGCCAAAGGCGTACAGGTCGAAGAGAAAGCGCTGACCCGCAAGCCGATTGCAACCACCCCGGTGCTCAAGCCCATTCGCGTCAACGCCCCCAATTCGGTGTTTGCGCTGGGCAGCGGCAATTTTCAAAGCAAGTCGTGACCCCATTCCACACGGACACGCGCTGCGCAACTTCAACCTTTCATTGATGACAACATGAGCGACACCACGCCACACTTTCCCGTTTATCTTGATTATGGCGCCACCACCCCGGTAGATCCGCGTGTGGTGGACGCCATGATTCCCTGGCTGCGCGAGCATTTCGGCAACGCCGCCAGCCGCAGCCACGCCTGGGGGTGGGAGGCCGAAGCCGCCATCGAACAGGCGCGTGGCCATGTCGCCGCCCTCATCAACGCCGACCCGCGCGAAATCGTGTGGACATCTGGCGCCACCGAATCCGACAACCTCGCCCTCAAAGGCGCGGCGCACTTCTACCAAAGCAAGGGCAAGCACCTCATCACCGTCAAGACCGAGCACAAAGCCGTGCTGGATACCATGCGCGAGCTGGAGCGCCAGGGCTTTGAAGTGACCTATCTCGACGTGCAGGAAAACGGCCTGCTGGATCTGGACGCATTCAAAGCCGCCATCCGCCCCGACACCATTCTGGCCAGCGTCATGTTCGTGAACAACGAAATCGGCGTGATTCAGGATATGGCCGCCATCGGCGCCATCTGCCGCGAAAAAGGCGTGATCTTTCACGTGGATGCGGCGCAGGCCACCGGCAAAGTCGCCATCGACGTGCAAGCCCTGCCCATCGACCTGATGAGCCTAGCCAGCCACAAAAGCTATGGCCCCAAAGGCATTGGCGCGCTGTATGTGCGCCGCAAGCCCCGTGTGCGGCTGGAAGCGCAAATGCACGGCGGCGGCCACGAGCGCGGCATGCGCAGCGGCACCCTGCCCACGCACCAGATCGTGGGCATGGGCGAGGCGTACCGCATCGCCAAAGAAGAAATGGCCCAAGATCACGCGCACGCACAGCGCTTGCAACAGCGCCTGCTCAAAGGCTTGGGCAGCATCGATCAGACTTTTGTCAATGGCGATCTGGAGCGCCGCGTGCCCCACAACCTCAACATCAGCTTCAACTTCGTCGAGGGCGAATCGCTCATCATGGGCATCAAAGGCATTGCCGTATCCAGCGGCTCGGCCTGCACCAGCGCCAGCCTGGAACCCAGCTACGTGCTGCGTGCCCTGGGCCGCAGCGACGAGCTGGCACACAGCAGCCTGCGCATGACCATTGGCCGCTTCACCACAGAAGAAGAGATCGATTACGCCATTGCCAGCATCGCCGAAAACGTGGCCAAGCTGCGCGAACTCAGCCCCCTGTGGGAGATGCACCAGGACGGCATCGATTTGAGCACCATCGAGTGGGCGGCACACTGATGGACACGGGCATGCGCATGCATAGACGCATTTGGCAAGGTCTGGCGCTGGCGGGCTTGCTCGCGGCGGCGGCCCCGGCGCATGCCTACAGCCACGCGGCCTGCCTGCTGATGGGCCGCATCGAACAGGTCGAACAGCAGCCCTTGCAGGAAGTGGTCGTGCGCGTGCAACTGCAAGGCGTGAGCGACAACAATCTGCACCGCAACGAAATTGAATGCGCCAAGGTTTTTCGCGTCGGCTCGCAGCTGTGGGTCAGCTTGCCCAACAGCGCATTTACTGATGACAGCACGCCTCAAAAGGGCGAGCAGGCTTGGCTTTCTCTGCGTTATATCGGCGGCAACAACATGCTGCGCAAATATGAGTGGATTACGCGGCAAACGTACATGGAGAGAAAAGATGGCATTCAGCGACAACGATAAAGCCATGAAAAAAGTGATGCGCCATTTCATCGGCAGCCTGCTCCTTTTCCCGTCCGTATCGGCCTATGCCCTGTCTGTCGCCAGTCCGGATGCATCCTTTATCTACGCTTACGATAAAAACGGCGACAACAAATTGAGTTTGAAAGAGTTTCTCTCCATCGACCCGTCTTCCACCGGTTCCTTGGTGCTGACTTTCCCCATTAGCCGCGACAGCTTTCGCAAACTGGATCGCAACCGCAACGGCTATCTGGATGTACGCGACCGATTGGAAGGTATTGGATATTCCGAGAGTATGAACTGCTACATCAGCAACTGGCCGCGCTCAGAACAACCAGGCGTCTGCCCCGATTAGCCCCCGACCAGTATTCGCCAGCCCAACAAGGAACACCCGGTGCACACACACGCAAATTTGGAACCAGGCAATTTGAACGGACCTGTTCAACACCTTCAATAGCATCGCAGCAGGTGGCACCGCTTCCTCCAACCACCCATGGCCCTCAACCACACAAGGAAACCGCATCATGGCATACAGCGACAAAGTGATTGATCATTACGAAAACCCCCGCAATGTCGGCTCTTTCGAAAAAGGCGACAACACCGTGGGCACCGGTATGGTGGGCGCGCCCGCCTGTGGCGACGTGATGAAACTGCAAATCAAGGTCAACCCCGAAACCGGCGTCATTGAAGACGCGCGCTTCAAAACCTATGGCTGCGGCTCGGCCATTGCGTCCAGTTCGCTCGTGACCGAATGGGTCAAAGGCAAAACGCTGGACGAAGCCGCCGCCCTGAAAAACAGCGTCATCGCCGAAGAGTTGGAACTGCCGCCCGTGAAGGTGCACTGCTCCATCCTGGCCGAAGACGCCATCAAGGCCGCCGTGCAAGACTATCGGCAAAAACAGAACCAAGCCGGTTGATGGCGTTGGCGCTTCGCTCACAGCCTCTCGTCAAACATCCATCAACCTATTGCAGGTAAAAACGATCATGGCACTGGAACACGCACAACCCGCTCAGGCTGTCAGCGTACAGCCCTATGGCAGCGCCTTGGCTGAGGCCACTACCAGGGCGTTGTTCAAGTCTGACCAACTGGAAGTGGTTCGCATCGTCTTGCGCAAAGGCAAAACCATGCCCAGCCACCATGTACCCGGCGAAATCACCATCCAGTGCATAGAAGGCGTGCTGGACGTGCAGTCCACCATCGCCTCTGCCGACGACCAGTTCAGCAGTTGCCGCGGCGGCTGCAACGCCGTGATCTGGCCGCGCCCCGTGCCGGAAACCATGACGCGGCTGCAAGCTGGCGAACTGCTTTACCTGCCCGGCGGTGCGCCCCATGCACTCACCGCGCTGGAAGACTGTTCGGCGCTGGTCACGATCGTTCTGGCGTGAAAGAAGAAACGCTGCCCATGCGCCCCCCCGCCTGCGCCCAACCCCTGATCGCCGTGCGCGATGTGCCTGCCTCCAGCCGCTGGTACCAGCGCCTGCTGGGCTGCCACGGCTTGCATGGCGGCTCTGAATACGAGCAACTGGGCTGGCAAGCCGACGGGCACGATTTTTTCTTGCAACTGCACGCCTGGGGCGAGCACGATCACCCCAATCTGGGCAATGAACAGGCCGCGCCACACGGCTATGGGGTGTTGCTGTGGTTTGAAGTGCAGGCTTTCGACGAAGTGGTGCAACGCGCCCAATCGCTGAACGCCGAAGTGTTGAAGCCGTCTTTTTTCAATGACCGGGCGCAGCACCGTGAAATATGGCTGCGCGATCTGGATGGATACGTGGTGGTGCTGGCCAGCCCTTATGGCGACACCGGTGCCACAGAAATGAGTGTTTAAGAAATGGCCGTCACCCTCACCGAAGCTGCCGCCCAACACGTTCAAAAATCGCTCGCCAAGCGTGGCAAGGGCGTGGGCGTGCGATTGGGCGTCAAAACCACAGGCTGTTCGGGTCTGGCTTACCAACTCGAGTATGTGGATGCGCTCACACCCGAAGATGTGGTGTTCGATCAGCATGGCGTCAAACTCATGGTCGATCCCAAAAGCCTGGCCTACCTCGACGGCACGGAACTGGACTATGTGCGCGAAGGCTTGCAGGAAGGCTTCAAATTCAACAACCCCAATGAGCGCGACCGCTGCGGTTGCGGCGAAAGTTTCAGGGTCTAAGACAAAGCGCTGAAACGCATGGCCGGATGGCGCAACCGGACTTTACCCAACTTGGCTTGGTGGTCAACCTTCTTCCCGCCAGGCTTTTCCCAACCATCCACCCCCGCTATCTGCGCACCTGCCCCACCCGTACACCCGACAAAACCCATGAATCTGCAAGACGACGACTTTGCATTGTTTGATCTTCCCCGGCAATTCGTGCTGGATGGCGCACAGATTGACGCGCGCTGGAAGGCTCTGCAACGCCAAGCCCACCCCGACAAGTTTGCCGCACAGGGCGCCGCCGCCCAACGGCTGGCGCTGCAATGGTCGGTGCGCATCAACGAAGCCCGCCAACGCCTGCGCGATCCACTCAAGCGCGCCACGTACCTGTGCGAACTGCACGGCCAGCCCATCGGCGCAGAAGACAACACCGCCATGCCTGCCGACTTTTTGATGCAGCAAATGCAGTGGCGCGAAGAACTGGACGATGCCGAAACCCCTGCCCAGCTGCAGGCGCTTGCAGCCGATGTGCAACAGGCGCAAGCGGCCGCCTGGCAAGCCATGGCGCAAGCGATTGATCACCAACAGGACTTTGCCGCCGCTGCCCAATTGGTGCGCCGCCTGATGTTCATGCAACGGTTTGCCCAAGACCTGCACGCGCGCCAAACGCAGCCATAAACGCCGTTGATCTTTGGCGTTAGCGGCGCACATGGTTGACAGGTGGGCGCTAACCAGCCACTGCACTTCCTGACTTCTGCTGGATACCGTTTTAGGTTTGGAGCCTGTCCGCGTGTCTATGCCATCGCCGCGCGCAGAGCGATGCATCGAAAAACATGTAGCGTTTGCCGTTTGATGTGGCGGAGGCTATTCACCTTTTGCGACTGGCCCCTGCTGCTTGCCAATTCTTAACGCCAAGTATGCACTTACTTGATCAGCGCGTGCACCGGTTTGAAGGCCGGGTGTTCGGCCGTGCGCAGCCATTCGAACAGCACCATTTCGGTAGTGACCAATTCCACGCCTGCGCTGGCCAGGCGGTCAAACGCCGCATCGCGGTTATTCAGGGCGCGCGAACTGCACGCATCGGTCACTACCCAAACATCGAATTCTTCTTCGAGCAGTTCCAGTGCGGTTTGCAGCAGGCAGACATGGGTTTCGCAGCCGCCCAGCACGATGCTGGAGCGTGCCTCTTGCGCGCGCGCCGCAGCTCGATTTTTTTGCAGATGACGCGGCAAGCTGCGGGCATTGCCCGCGGGCACTGGAGCGGGTGGACGCAACACCTCTAGCAAGCCCTCGTGTACGCCGCTGAAGGCCATTTTGGACACGGTTTGGGCACACAGCGCACGCAGCTGTGGCGCATTGGGGCCGAGCTTGCTCGGATTCTGCTCCGTGCCCCACGCAGGCACGCCCAGCATGTCGGCCGCCTGCGCCAGACGCAAAGCATTGGCCAGCACGGCCTCGCTATCCGCCATGGCTGGCATGAGCTTTTCCTGATAATCCACCAATACCAATTGGCATTCCGTCAAATCGAGCAACATGGCTAAAACCATTCATCCATTCAAGACCGATTGATTTTATCAGGATTATTTCTGATGGATTCCTGACAAACAGCCGTGCATTACACAAACCCCAACTTGATCTTGAAAAAATCAATATAACTCGTTGACTATAAAAAATAAATTTCATTCAGAATCCCTGTCTTTCACATTTCTGACAGATTATCTGGTGCCTCTTTTAAAGCGCTGTCAGGGTTGTATCAGTCTGTATTTCCAATCTGAAACAAAATTCCTGGAGAAAATCACCCCCTATGCTTTCATTTCTTCCTCTGTCGCGTTAAACTCCCGCTCCATGAAGAAATTGCTGATCACATGCTGCATCGCAGCGGCAGGCGTAACGGGTGCCCACGCCGCACCACAAAACGACGAACTGGATAAATTCCTGACCAAGCACAACAGCGTGCTCACTCAGCTTCAACAAGCGAGTGACAATGTGCGCTCGTCCACATCCGATCTGATTGGTCAGGCCATGGCCTTTCTGGGGGTGAACTACCGCTATGGCGGCACCTCTGCCGAAACCGGCTTTGATTGCAGCGGTTTTGTGCGCGCCACGTTCGAAAAAGCACGCGGTTACGTGTTGCCGCGCCGCGCAGCCGATCAGGCCGCCGCCACCACAACCATTGCCAAAGAAGAACTCAAACCCGGCGATTTGGTATTTTTCAACACCATGCGACGCGCGTTCAGCCATGTGGGCATTTACATTGGCGAGGGCAAGTTCATCCATGCACCGCGCTCCGGTTCTTCAGTGCGGGTGGATGATATGCATTCCAGCTACTGGACCAGCCGCTTCAACGGCGCTCGCCGCGTCGCAGGCGACGGCAACAAACTCTCTACAGCCGATATGCAAGCTTTGTCGGCCAGCGCCAGATAAACCATTTTGCACACTGTCACTCTTTTGCCAAAAGGGTGAGCAGGCTTTGGAAGCGACCTGTTGAGGGTCGCTTTTTTTGTAGGCTCCGCTCTTCATCTACAAAAGTCATTGCCAGACACCATCCCTGACCCCCTTGCTTGTCTGACCAAGTCATGCGCAGAATGACGGAGAATGCACCCGTACCGTTTGTCGCGCGCTTTTTCACGCCTTCTTTTCTTTGCCGCTCTTGTTGTGAATACCTCTTCGCGCCCTGTTCGACCTTTCAGCCTGCGCACCTGGTGGCATAGCCTGCCCGAGCACCGACAGGATCGACTCGCCAGCTTGAGCCCCCTGCTGTCGGTGCTGCTGTTTGCCCTGGCGGTTACCGCGGCCATGGGCTATCTGCGCATGCAGGAGATGACAGCCGTGCGCCAGGCCCTGCAGCAAGACGGCGAGTATGCGCAGCAATTTTTAAGCGCCCGCCTGAGCCGACAACGCGAATCCTTACAGCAAGCCGCACAACAGCTACCCCTGGCTGAAGCAGACAATCCGCAAAGTTTTCGCTCCATTGCCCGCCAAGCCAGTGGGGGACTGCCTGAACTGACCAGCCTGATGTGGCTGAACGAAACGGGCCGCATCATCGCCAGCGATTCGGCAGCGATCAGCACAGCGCCTCCTTCCACCAGCATGGTCTCCGTGCATCAACTATCGACAGCAGAGACGGCTTTGCTGAAGCGCACCCGGCAAGGCGACTTCGCATACGGCGTGATCGATCCCACACCCGGCACGTCGTCTGACGCCGTACTGGGGCTGATGGTACCCGTGCCGCCTGCGCACGGTGTCTCGCAAAGCGTGCTGTATGCCCGCTACAACCTGCCAGCGGTGCTGTACTACGGCATGCCGACAGACATCTATCCCCGCTACACGGTAGCGTTGCTGCAAACCGCAGAAACCACCAACCACACAGCGGCAAACGGACAAGAGGGCTTGCAGGATTCCGGTTGGTGGCTACTGCCGGGCAACACGGCCTATACCCTCCCTCTGCCTACAGAAAGCTTGGCGCTGCGCTTGCAAACCCATCGCGCCAGCACCGGTCTGCGCAACCGCATGGTTTTGCTGGTGCTGGCCCTGAGCATGCTGACGGGCTGGATGCTGGTTGCCAACTGGCTCCATTGGCGCAGGCGGCGGCACGCGCAACAAGTGTTGCAGGCAGAAACCAACTTTCGTCGCGCCATGGAAGATTCCGTGCAAACCGGCATGCGGGCGCTCGATCTGCAAGGCCGCATCACTTACGTCAATGCCAGTTTTTGCCAGATGACGGGCTGGAGCGAACAAGAGCTGCTGGGGCAAACGCCGCCTTTCAACTTCTGGCCGCCTGAAGAGATTGCCTACAACTCGGCCATTCTGCAAAAAACATTCAACGACATCGCCATGCGGGGCAGCTACGAAATCCGCGTGCTCCACAAAAACGGCCATGTGTTTGATGCCCGCATGTATCTGTCGCCCCTGCTGGGCGCCGACGGCAAGCACTACGGCTGGATGTCGGCCATGACCGACATCACCGAACCCAAGCGCATTCGACGCGAGTTGCAGGCCTCGCAAGAACGTTTTGCCCGCGTGCTGGACGCCATCGACACCGCCGTCTCGGTCGCCCCGCTGGGCGCCAAAGAACTGCTGTTTGCCAACCGCTGCTACCGCCAGTGGTTTGGCGAAGACCAGGCACACGCCCATGTGCACATGCTGGAGCAGGCGGCCAGCCAGCCACAGGAACCCTCTCTGCCACCCGGGCTGCTTTCCGGCAGTGGCAACAATGCAGAAATCTATCTGGAGCATGGCCAGCGCTGGGTGGAAGTGCGCTCGCGTTATCTGGAATGGACCGATGGTCGGCTGGCGCAGCTGGTGGTAGCGACCGACATCACCGCCCGCCGTCTGGCCGAAGCTCGCAGCGCCGAGCACGAACAGCGCGCGCAGGCCGCAAGCCGTCTGGTCACCATGGGCGAGATGGCTTCCAGCGTGGCGCATGAACTCAACCAACCGCTGACCGCCATCCACAACTATTGCAGCGGCATGCGCGACCGCATCGCCAGCGGCAGCATGCAACAGCAGGACTTGTTGCAGGCGCTGGAAAAAACCGCCCGCCAGGCGCAACGCGCCGGGCAGATCATTCAACGCATCCGCGCCTTCGTCAAGCGCAGCGCTCCCAACTACGTGCGAACCCCGGTGCGCGAGATGGTGGAAGACGCCGTGGAGCTGGCCGAAATCGAAATGCGCCGCCGCCAGGTGCGCCTGCTGCACACTATTGCAGACGATGTGCGCGAGGTCATGGCCGACCGCATCCTGATCGAGCAGGTGCTGGTCAATCTGCTGAAAAACGCCGCCGAAGCCATAGACAACTCCCACATGCCGGTTGAGCGCCGCGAGGTGCGGCTGGATGTCAGCAATGCCCGCGTGGACGGTAAAGACGTGGTGCAATTCGTGCTGTGCGATCGTGGCAATGGGCTGAGTGAAGAGGTGCTCAGCCACCTGTTCGAGGCTTTTTTCACCACCAAGGCAGAAGGCATGGGCATCGGCCTGAATCTGTGCCGCAGCATTGTCGAATCGCACCAAGGGCGGCTGCATGCCGAGAACCTCTACAATGCAGAAAACCCGCAAGAAGTAACGGGTTGTTGTTTCCGCTTCTGGCTGCCGCTGCAACCTGTCGCCCCTGCCGATGATTTTTGATGGCGATATTGCATCGCTTGGCATTATTTACGTATGCGGTCTGGATGGACCGCTCCAAATCCCATGAACCAGACTCTAGAAAAAAACACGATTTACGTGGTGGATGACGACGAAGCCGTACGCGATTCCTTGCAATGGCTGCTCGAAGGCAAAGGCTATCGGGTGCGTTGTTTCGAGTCATCCGAAGAATTTTTGAGCCGCTTTGACCCCGATGAAATCGCCTGCCTGTTTGTCGATATCCGCATGCAGGGCATGAGCGGGCTGGAACTGCAAGACCAGTTGATTGCACGCAAATCGCCCCTGCCCATCGTCTTTATCACTGCCCACGGCGATGTGCCCATGGCTGTCGAGACGATGAAAAAAGGTGCGCTGGACTTCATCCAGAAACCATTTGATGAAGCCGAACTGATCGCCTTGGTGGAAAAAATGCAGGCCAATGCCCGCACAGCTTTTGCCAACCACCAAAAAGCCAGCACCCGCGACATGCTGATGGGCAAGCTCACCAACCGCGAAGCCCAGGTGCTGGAGCGCATTGTGGCGGGCCGACTCAACAAGCAGATTGCCGATGACCTCAACATCAGCATCAAAACCGTGGAAGCGCACCGCGCCAACATCATGGAAAAATTTCGCGCCAACACCGTGGCCGATCTGCTCAAGATCGCACTGGGGGCAGACGCACAGCCACCCAGCAACTGACTGATGGATATTGCAGCGGGCTTGGCCGCAGATCCTCGCAGCTGCAGGCAGGCACACGCCGCACCCTCTTCCCCATACCTCTACCCGTGGACGAAACCCTTATGACCGCACAAATTATTGATGGCAAGGCTCTGGCCGCCCAAATTCGTACCGAAGTCACGCAACGCGTTGCCGCCATCAAGGCGCAAGGTGTCACCCCCGGGTTGGCCGTTATTCTGGTGGGCGACAACCCCGCCAGCCAGGTGTATGTGCGCAACAAGGTCAAGGCGTGCAGCGATTGCGGCATGCATTCGGTACTCGAAAAATACGACGCCACCATGAGCGAAGCGGCGTTGCTGGAACGGGTG
>JAGOGU010000215.1 GCA_017996515.1 Allobrachymonas sp. | reverse complement strand
AGGCACCAGCGCCGCCAGGGTGGTGAGGGTCAGTGGCTGGTAGCGCAGCGACTTTTTGAAAATGCCCCCGCGTGAGCGATACAGCGGGCCTTTGGGGGAAACGAGTGCAATTTTCATGGTGACGGAAGCTCCAGCAAGGGCAGCCACCACGCCTCGGCACGCAATGCCAGCGGCTTGATGTCACCCAGACGCACGCCGCGTTGCAGCAGGCTACGCTCCACTATAGCGGATGCCTGCGCTTGCACACACAGCCGCAGCGGCGCCAGTTGCCCCATGCGCCGCGCATAGGCGTATTGCGGATTGGCGCACAGCATTTGCTCCAGCTGCGCAATGGCATGGTTGGGGTCGTCGGGGTGTTGCTCGGCCACCAGTACGTAGCCGGCGTGCGCGGCATCGGGCACGAGAACGGCATAGCCCGGCCAGTGGCGCAGGCAGTGGGCGACAAAGGCTTCGGTGAGTTTTTCGCCGACCAGATCACTGTGCAGGCTGTCGCGCCCCATGAATACCAATGCCGGAACGGGGCAGGGCGTGTGGGGGAGCGTTGCATGCCCGGTACACAGCACGCGGTCGCCGGTGCGGTAGCGGTACAGGCCGCTGGCAGTGGTGAGCACCACTTCGTAGGTTTGACCGGGCTCCAGCTCGTGGGGCAGGTAGCAGGTGTCGCCTTGCAAAAATTCGGCAAAACCGTGCGGGGCGGGGATGCAGGGGGAATCTGCTGTGGGCGCATGCGCTGCCTGTGATGGGGTCTGCACCCAGGGAATGGTCATCACCCCTTCTGTGGCCAACAGCCCCTTGGCTTGAATGGCCACATGCGGCAACCGTTGCTGCAAGGCCTGCGCGTAGCGTTGCGCGGGGCCGTGTGTCCAGCAACTCACCAGTTTCAGGCGCGGCCAGCATGCGGGCGCATCGGGCATGGCATCCAGCAGGTGCAGCAAAAAAGTGGGGCTCCAGATAGAAATTAGCTCCAGATCGTGCGCGGCTTGCAGTTGGCGCGCGGTGGCTTCTTTCCAGCGTGGCACATCCGATATGGAGGCTACTTCAGGATCTACGGCCATCAAGTGGGGCAGCGCAGCGCCCGCCTGTGCCCCCAAATAAGCGCCATCTGGCAAACCAACGGGCACGCCCGCGATGGATTCAGCCTGCCGGGTTGCCGGGCTGATGGAAAAATATGCCCGCCCTGTGATGTGAAACGCCTGCACCGTATCTGCCAGCCACGGCAGCAGGTTGCATTGAAAATCGGCCAAGCCCTGCGTGGTGTAGGGGATGAGCTTACTGCCTGCACTGCTGCCCCCTGTTTTTTCATAGGCAACAGGCCGCCCGGCAAACAGCACATCGCTGGCTCCGGCGGCGATTTGTGCCATATCGTCGCGCAAGTCTTCGTACGTGCACAAGGGTATCTGGGCGCGGAATACCGCCAGCGTGCGGGGGGCGCCATAGCGGCGCAAATAAGCACAGCCGTGGTTGCGGGCCAGCATGGTCTCTAGCCAAGCCGTGTGGGTGATTTCTGCGTTTGGACGGCAGGCGTGGGCGGCCCGCACCACTGCGGCCCATGCGTTGGCGCTGTGATGGATGCTGTCCCTTGGGCGGCTGATGGTCATGGGTGCTTTCACGTGGATCCCTACGCAGGAACAGGCTTCATGCCCTTCAGAAAAACCCGCTGCGCCAGCGGCTTGAGGTTGTTGAGGGCTATTTCGCACAGGCAGATCAATTCATCGCCCTGCCGGTAACCGGGGTTGCGCTGCATGAAGTAGCGCGTGGATGCTTTTTGCAGCTCGGCGGGCGTGGGTTCTGCAATGGTTGGATGTAGGTGCCCGTGCGACTCCTTGAACCGCACCACGCCGTGCTCGCGCGCATAGTCCGCGCCAAAACGGGCGCTGGCCAAATGGTCGGCCAGGCTCTGCCATTGCGGCTCGGCATGTTGCCAATGCGGGTGAAAGCGCCTGGTAAATACCGACAGGTATTTGTATGTGCGGTGCCCTTTGACCAGCAGGAACCAGTACAGCGGCGTATCGGGCGCTGCGCCTTTGATGCGCCCCATGTGTTCCAGCCCTGCCAAGGCCAGAGCCTGCTGCCCCCAATGCGCCTGCGCAACAATGGTGTCGCCCGAATACACGATCCGAATCGGGCGCTGCTGCCATGTCAGCTCATAGGTCAGAAATGAGGTGAACCCGACCAACACATCGTCGTGCGTAAGCACAAGCACTTCCTGTTTTTCCTGCAAATCGCGCTCGAACAGATCGCGCGAACTGCCTTGGTAATGCGCAAGATACAACTGCGTCATTTGTGCAATGGTGTTGCACGACAAGGTCTTGACCGGCAAGAGAGTTGTTTGGTATGGGGATTTCATGTGCATTTTTTCTCATATTGTCGGTTATGCATGCTGCCGTTTGGCGGAATTGAGTGTATTGGTGTACCCTGTTGCCTGCCCCGTTTTTCGGGTTTTATCATCGTATCTTGCAAGGAGATTGATATGGGATTGTTCAGTTTTATCAAGGACGCCGGAGAAAAGCTGTTCGGCGGCAAAGAGGTCGAGCAGGCTGCGGCCAGCAATGATCAGGCTTCGCTGGATCAGCTCAACGCCAAGGCGGCTGACGCGATCAAGCATTACATCGAGTTGCAGAACTTGGGCGTGAGCAATCTCGGCGTGACGTTTGACGGCAAAACCGGCACCGTGACCGTTACGGGCAATGCGCCCAGCCGCGAAGCGTTCGAAAAAGTGACCTTGGCCGCTGGCAACGTGGCGGCAGTGCAGAAAGTGGAAAACAAACTCCAGATCGAAGGCGGTGCACAGGGCGCAGACGCGCAGTATCACGACGTGGTCAAAGGCGACACCTTGTCGGCCATTGCCAAAAAATACTATGGCGACGCCAACAAGTACAACGCGATTTTTGAAGCCAACCGTCCTATGTTGAGCCACCCCGACAAAATTTATCCGGGTCAGAAACTGCGTATTCCTCCGCTGTGATGTGTCAGCATAGATGGGGTGAATTGGCATATACGACCATAAACGGTAGTTGTTTGTGCCTGT
>JAGOGU010000030.1 GCA_017996515.1 Allobrachymonas sp. | reverse complement strand
CTCTCGGGGAACTGGGAAATGAGCTAAAGCACTATCCCCGATTCAGCGGCTATCGCAATAACGAAGCCATACTCAAGATCGCGTGCTCATTATATGGCAAGACCCCAAAAAACCCTACGCCCCACACACCCCAACGCTGGCACAGCTGCATGGTACAGGCGCAAGCTAGAAGCAGAAGTGCAGGCCATGCATAAAAGCCTGTTGTGGTGGATTGAAGCGCAGTACAAATCAGGCGGCTTTGCCATGGATGCAGGGGAAACTAACGCTGAGCGCCTGCAACGGGAATTGGAGCGCCTGCGTGCGCACTGGCAACAGCATTTTGATAGCTTGGGAGAGCGCCTAGCCAAGATGTTTGCCCGCAAAGTCATGGGCTACACGGACTACAACGCCAAGACGGCCTTTCAGACATTGGGGCTGACTGTGGGCATGACCATGACGGATGCCATGCAACAGGCCTATCAAGGTGTGATTGGCGAACAAGTAGGGCTAATTCGCAGCATTGCCGGGCAGCATTTAGATAACGTGCAGCGGCTGGTGATGGAATCTGTCTCGCGTAGACGTGATCTGCATTTCCTATCCAAGGAACTGCGCTCACGTTATGGCATTACCAAGCGCCGCGCCGCTTTGATTGCCCGTGACCAGAACAACAAGGCCACGGCCACGCTGCAATCTGCGCGGCAGTTGGAAATGGGCATCACGCACGGCATATGGCGGCATAGCCATGCGGGCAAGGAGCCGCGCCCATCGCACGTAAAGGCCGATGGTGAAAAGTTCAACTTGCGCAAGGGCATGTTCCTCGACGGCAAGTGGACGCTTCCGGGGCATGAGATCAACTGCCGGTGCTGGTATTCGCCAATCCTCCCGGACTATCTACAAGACGCTAAACGACCCGCCTGAATGGCGGGTTTTTTATTGGCAGAAGCACATGAATAACTTTAACCAAGAAGAGCTGCAAGCGCAGCATGAGATGGCAATGGACTATGCCGCCGAGCTTGCGCAAGACAACCGCTGGGTTACGGCAAAGCCCAATGGCCCAGACCACAAAGGCCGCCCCGTCGAGATCGACGATAACGGGCGCATCACGAAAGGCATGGGCGGGAAGTTCCAAGGCGAGAAAATTAGCGAGGTGCGCAAGAACTTCATGGGGCCAAAGACGCCGGGCGCAAATAGCAAAAAAACAGACTTGCAGCTTCAAGTTGAATACGAGGAGGCTCAGCACCAGGCGCGCAAAAAAGAAGAGAAAAAAACAGAAAAAGCGCGCGAAAGGTTTGAAAAGTATCAGCGAGAAGTCATTGAGCCGCGTGGTGAACGCGCCCGAAAAATTGCCGAGGAAATGCGAAGCCGCGCAGCGGAGATGGAGCAAAAGCAAGTGGGCGGCCAAGCCAGCCTACCTGCTGGGCAAGGGGGGGAAAAGCGGACGGCCTACACCGCGCCAAAAGGGCATCACACGCTGAAGCAGCCCCTCAAGATTGAGCGCGAGACAGAGAAAGCTTATGGCGTGGCTAATCCGCATTACCAAGAGGCGTTACGCGTGCTTGGTCATGGAGGCAGCGCCTCGGAGCGATATGTTGCGCTGCACACCGAAGCATCAAGAGAGGCCCGCGAGGCTTACGAAAACCGCAAATCCCTGCTTTGGGTGCCTAAATCTGTAGCGGGCGCACAGGAAGGGCAGATACACAGCCTAAGTGACTGGTTCGCCCGCAAGGAGGGATATTCCACGCGCGAGAGCGAGGAACGGCGAGAAAAGGCATTCAGCGTCGGCAAAGACCGTTATGCGGCACTGCTGGAGAAAGCCAAGGCCGCAGGCGTCAAGGGCGTGCGCACTGGCATGAAGGCCGAGACGATCCGCCAGAAGCTGGGCAGCCAGATGGCAGGAAACGAGGCTGTGGACCTGCTCAAGGCCGGAAAGAAATCGGGATTGCCGCAATACCAGGACATCAACGAGAAGGCGGCCCACCGGTTCGCTGCGTTGGTGCATGAGCACACGTACAGCGTCAATCAGGGAGACTGGCTTGATTTTGATGCGCGCGGTATGGACCCGAATGCGATAGCTGAAATTGTCAAGGGCGGATTGCTCAAGGAGGGTGATTCTCGCTACAAGCACGAGTTGACGCAATTTGGCAAGGAAGTGGCAAAGCAGACCATCATTAACAAGATGCGCGCCAGCAAGACCGACGCAATGGCGCTAGATCGCGCCAGCGTGCGCAGCATAGATGCTGATGGGCGCATGCATATTGCCATATCCAACATCAGCAAAGCCAATGTTTGCGGCTACATGGGGCGCGAGATTCCCGGCGCTGAAAAGCTGGGGCTTGATGCTGGGCGCATGTATCAGTTGTTGCGTGACCCGCAGGAATTGGAAAAGGCGGCCTCTACGTTTAACAACGTGCCGCTGCTGGATGAGCACATCCCCGTATCTGCTGACGAACCACACAAAAGCAAAGTGGTTGGCAGTACGGGAACTGATGCGGAATTTGACGGGGAATACCTCAAAAATAGTCTGGTTGTTTGGGATTCTGGCGCTATTGCTGGAATCAATACCGGCGAGCAGAAAGAACTATCGGCAGCGTATCGCTACGTGGCCGATATGACCCCTGGTGTTTATCAGGGCGTGCCCTATGATGGCGTGATGCGTCAGATTGTGGGCAATCACGTTGCGCTAGTGAAAGCTGGGCGCGCAGGTGCTGACGTAGTGGTCGGCGATTCACTTCCTATGGAGTTAATACCTATGAAGATCAAAAAGGGCATGACCAGCGTGGTGAACGCGGCACTGTGTGGTCACATCCTGCCCAAGCTGGCGCTCGATGCAGCGCCTATTCCGCGAATCAAGGCATTGGTGGCGCAAGCCGCAACAGTGGAGAAGCTGGCACAGGATACGGCAGAAGAGTTTGAAGGCGCTGGCCTCGATTCTGGCGATCTGGTGAAGCTGCTTCGCATGGCCTTGGCTGCTGCCGAAGGTGGTGCACAGGCCGAAGACGAAGACGAGCCGGAGGAACTGCCGCAAAAGGGCGGTGAGCCTGACGAAGACGAGCCGCCCACCGAGGACGAAGGCGACGAGCAAGACGCCAAAGAGCAAGCCGAAGAACTGCAAAACGGCAAAGCAGAAAAGCCCGCCATGGATGCCGCTCTGATTGCCGCCAAGGCCGAAAAGCAGGCCATGGCGAAATTCAACGCTATCCGCAAGGCAGAGCGTGCCGTTGCCCCCATTGTTGGCGAAGTGGCCGCCATGGATTCTGCCGAGGCTGTTTATCGCTTCGCCATGGATTCTGTGGGAATCAACTACAAGGGCGTACACCCCAGCGCATACCACGCGCTGATCGAGATGCACCAGAAGGCACAGAAAGCCGTGCAGCCCGTGCGCGTAGCGATGGACGCCGCGGCAAACGACGCGCTTTCCAAAATCATGCCGAACGCATTCGGCGCACGTAAATAAGGAGATAGAGCAATGGCAGGATTTCAAAAAGCCGTGACCATCCAGCCCACCTATGCGGTGGAGGGTGATTTTGCGAGCAGCAACCCCTATGCAACCTTGCTGAATTCGCCGGAAGACGGCATGTCTGCCGGTACTGGCGGCGCAGTAGTTGGCCGCTTTGGCTGGGTGAATCAAATAAACCAGACAGTATCCAACGCAGGCGCTACAGCGCCCGACGGCTTCATCAGCCGCAATTACAACGCGCTGATTAACACGCTTTCGGCTGAATCATCCATGACCATCCCCGCAGGCCGCAACATTGCGCTGCATACCAAGGGTGACTTCTGGGTGAAAACTAAAACCAACGCAACCGTTGGGCAAAAAGTTTTTGCTTCGACCACGACCGGGGAAATTTCTACTGGCGCGGCTGGTGCCACTGTGAGCGGCAGCGTTGAAACATCGTTCTACGTTGCTTCCGCTGGCGGCGCTAATGAACTCATCAAGATCACATCTTGGAAATAAGAGAGGTAACGACAGATGAATATCCAACAACTGATCCCCGCGCTTGAGCGCAAGGGCGTTGTATTTGCCCAAGACATCAAGGGCACCTACAACGCAGACACCTTCGCCATGGACGCGCAGCCCGCGCTGTTCACCACATCCAACGCGGGCGTGCCTGCATGGATGGTGAACTACATCAACCCCGGCGTGATTGACGTGATTTTTGCCCCCATGAAGGCAACAGAGATCGCGCCAGAACGCAAGGTTGGCGACTGGACTACGGCAACCGCTCAATTCCCAATTGCTGAAGTAACCGGTAACGTATCCGGCTACGACGACTACAGCAACGACGGCTCTGTTGGCGCAAACGTCAACTGGCCGACACGCGAAAGCTACAGCTATCAGACGTTCCTGCGTTGGGGCGAGAAAGAAGTTGCAATCGCCCAACAAGGCAACATCAATCAGGTGGAGCGAATTGAAAAAGCCGCTTTGGTGACTATGGGCAAGTTCCAGAACAAGTCTTATTTTCTAGGAATTGACGGCCTGAAAAACTATGGCTTGCTGAACGACCCAGCGTTGTCTCCAGCCATTGCGCCTGCCACGGTTGGCAGCGTCATCAAATGGGCAACCAAAACTCCAGAGGCCATCGCCAACGACGTTGCAGCGTTGTTTGTGCAGCTGGTCCAACAAACCAATGGCACGGTGGACATGGACAGCCGCATGAAGCTGTGCATGTCGCCCACCATTCAGGCTGCGTTTGCCAACACCAACCAGTTCGGCTTGAGCGCACGCGCTAAGGTGAAGGAAAACTACCCCAATATGGAGTTTGTGACCGCGCCCGAGTACGCCACAGCAGGCGGCGAATTGGTGCAGCTGATCGCCGACGAGGTGCAGGGCCAGCAGGTTGTTGAAACCGCGTTTACGGAAAAAATGCGCGTGCATAACACCGTGGTCGAGACATCGAGCTACAAGCAAAAACGCTCTGCCGGTACATGGGGTGCCATCATCATGGTGCCCGCCGGTATCGCGCAGATGATCGGCGTCTGACGCTGGTTGAAACGGGCAACGGGGCTGCTTTCGGGCAGCCCCTTTTTATTTGGAGAATGAAGAATGGCACAACAGGTAACGGTAGGTTGCAAGCTGGCTCATGGTCTGGTAATCGGCATCAACGGTGTGCATGCTCGTCTGAATGGTGCGAATGACAGCAAGATCATTGGCGGCTATGGACTGACGCAGGTAGATAAAGAACTGGCTGATGCGTGGTTTGAGGCATACAAAGAGTTTGACCCCATAAAAGCCGGTCTGATCTTTGTGCAGAGCAAAGAAGATAACGCTAAGGCGGAAGCCAGCGAGCGCAAAGGCACCAAGTCCGGCGCGGAAAAGCTGAATCCAAAAGCGCCAGCGCCAGGCATTGAGGCCAAGAAGGACGACTGAACATGCCTGCGGTCGTTTTCGACGTTTTCAAGTTCAAGACGCGCTTTCCAGAGTTTTTTGATGCCGATCAATTGACGCTGCAAGCGATGTTTGATGAGGCCGCCGCTCTGTACTTGAATAACACCGATGCCAGTCTTGTAACGAACACTGATACCCGCGAGCATCTGTTCATGTTGCTGGTGGCGCACTTGGCGCAGCTTGGCCTTGGCAGCAAGACGGCCCCAGCCTCACCGCTGGCAGGCCGGGTAACAAGCGTGTCAGAGGGCAGCGTCAGCATCAGCGGCGATGCCCCTGCATTGCCGGGTAGCGCTGCTTGGTTCGGATTGACCAAATACGGCGTTGCCTACTGGCAGGCCACAGCACCATGGCGCACGATGCAATACAGGGCTGGCCGCAGCTGGCCGCAGGAGCGAACGAGGGACGGAGCGTGGCGATAAAAGGCATGGGCAGCTTGCAGGCGAAGCTGAAGAACATCAGCAAGAGCTATGCAAGCAACAAGCAAGTGCGAGCTGGCTTTCTGGAGGGGGCGACCTACCCGGATGGCACCCCTGTTGCTTTAGTGGCGGCTGTGCATGAGTTTGGAGCGCCTGCAAAGGGCATACCGGTGCGCCCGTTTATGCGCACAGCCATTGCGCAGAACAAGGGCAAATGGTCGGAGCAACTGGCTCGGGGCATCGAGGCTACCGGCAATGTAGAAGGCGCGCTCGGCTTTGTTGGTGTAGAGATGGCTAGTGACATCAGAAACAGCATCCGGGACGAAGAATTTACGGCGCTTAAACCAGCAACAGTCAATAGAAAGGGTTTCGCCACGCCCTTGATTGACACCGCGCACATGGTGGACAGCGTAGATCATGACGTAACGGAGAGGTAAGCATGGATTTGCACGGAATGGCTCGTGGCTTCATCAGCCAAGTTAATCCAGAAGTGCCAGCGAATATACGCCGCAGCAGCGGCTTTACCACGCTGCCTAATGGAAAGCAGGAACCGTCCTATCATCCACCAGAGGCGGTTATGGTGCAAAAGCAGGAATTGACCCTGCGTGAGCTTCAGCAGATTGACAACGTTGTTAAGCAAGGCGTGATGTGCTCGGTTTACGTACCGGGCAATTACTACGGCGTTACCCGATCCACCCAGCTGGGCGGCGATCTGTTTGAGATTGGCGGCCAAACGTGGAAGGTGGCGCAGGTACTTGAGGCGTGGCCTGATTGGTGCAAATTGGCTTTGGTGCTGCAATGAGCGCAACGATTGACATTGCCGCAGACGCCATCATGAAGGCGCTGCGTGCGTTTTTGGTGGCGATGTTGCCCGTAGATACGCAGGTCGTAGCCGGTCAGCAAAACCATGTGCCATTGCCGCAGGGGCGCGTCGTGGTGATAACACCGCTTATGCAAGCGGCGATGGATGTGCCGACAACAGCATACGACCGCGTAAACAGCGGCATAGGCAAGCGCCAATCCAAAGACTGGCGCATCCAATTGGATGTGTACGGCGACAACGCAGCAGATGCTGCTGCCATGCTGCAAACAGTGTTCCGCACGGACTATGCCTTTGACTGGATGGCCGATGGCTATGCCATACGCCCGCTATACGCCGAAGACCCGCGCAATATGGCGTTTATCAATGACGCTATGAATTATGAATCACGCTGGATGCTGGAAGTGCATCTACAGGCCAACCAGACAACAACCTTGCCGCAAGACTTTGCGCAAAGCCTGCATATAGGGCTGGTGGAGGTTGATACCAATCTTCGCTGAATGCGCAAGCGAATGATGAGCCAGCGCCAGACTTTGTGCTGGATTTTTCTTTTCTAACTAGCACTTGGAGCTTTAACCATGTTAGGGACTATTCCTATTTCACAAATCGTTTCCGTCAAGCCAGCCGTGCTTAAGGCCGCTGGCGCTGCCGTTGACCTCAACGGCCTGCTTTTGACGGAAGATACAGCCGTACCGGCAGGCGCGGTCAAGTCTTTTGCTTCTGCTGATGACGTGGCGAACTTCTTCGGCGCAACCAGCCCGGAGGCAATTGCTGCTGTTGTTTACTTCAACGGCTACACCATTGCCACGCGCACGCCTGGTATCCTGCATATTGCCCAGTACAACAGCACGCCAGTCGCCGCCTATACGCGCGGTGGGAGCCTTAAAGGCGTTTCGTTGGATACGGTAAAAGCAGTTACTGGCAGCTTGTCGGTGACAGTTGACGGTGCGCAGAAAACGGCGGCATCCGTCAATCTGACCGGGGCAACCAGCTTTGCAGATGCGGCAACAAGGCTTTCTACTGCCCTCTCTGCACTGGTGAGATGGGACGCCGTGCGTGAAGCGTTCGTAATTTCCAGCGGCACCACAGGCGCTACATCCAGCATTGGCTACGTTACAGGTACGGCAGCAGATGGTCTGATGCTCTCGCAGGCCAAGGGCGCAGAGGTGAGCCAAGGTGCTGATGCGGCCACGCCGAAAGCGTACATGGATGAGCTGGTGCAGATCACGCAAAACTGGGCGCTGTTTACCACAGCGTTTGAGCCGGATCTTGCGGGTAAGAAAGAGTTTGCCATGTGGGCCAATGGTCGCGGCAATCGCTTTGGCTATGTGGCGTGGGATACGGACGTTACGGCCAAAGACCCGACAAAAACAACCAGCTTCGGTTACTGGCTGCGCCAGAACAAGGTGCAGGACACGGTGCCAGTTTTTGGCGACGTGTCGCACGCCATGTTTGTTCTGGGCTTTGCCGCTTCGCTGGATTTTGACCGCCGCAATGGCCGATCAACCTTGGCATTCAAGTATCAAGGCGGATTGACGCCATCCGTCACCAACGCATCGGATGCGGCAGGGCTGGAGGCCAACGGCTACAACTTCTTTGGCCCTTACGCTGCTGCAAAAGAGAACTTCAACTTCATGTATGCGGGCGCAATCTCGGGGGACTGGAAGTGGCTCGATACCTTCCTCAATCAGATTTGGCTGAATGCCAACCTTCAGCTGGCAATGGTGCACTTGCTGATGGGCGTGGGCAGCATTCCATACAACTCGGAAGGCTACGCAATGATCGAGGCAGCATGTCTTGACCCGATCAATGCAGCGATCAATTTCGGCGCAATCCGTACCGGCGTCGCGCTATCCGAGAGCCAAAAGGCGCAAATCCGCAACGCACTGGGTCGCGATGCCAGCGGCACGATCTTCGCCAAGGGCTATGTGCTGCAAATCGACCCGGCCACCGCTGCGATTCGCTCAGACCGCCGCAGCCCAACGATGACGCTGTATTACGCAGATGGCGGCAGCGTGCAGCGCCTGAATCTGGCATCTATCGCCATCCAGTAACCCAGTAGCAATCACCACCCCCCATCCCCCGTCGGGTTTTACCGGCGGGGGTTTTGTTTTTGGAGAAACAAATGGCCTATTTAACTTCCGCCAATTCGGAATTCATGATTACCATCAACGATCTGTATCCAGTTCCACAGAAATTGCAGGGCTACAGCGCAGATGACGCCTTCACCACAGACGCAGTTGCTGCTACAGAAACACAGGTAGGCGTTGATGGCTTTGTCGGGCACGGTTTTGTATTTAACGTTGTCAAGCAAAACATCACCCTGCAAGCCAATTCGCCCAGCCTGAAGGTTTTTGAGGATTGGTACAACGCCATGCAGGCAGCACGCGAGGTGTACGAGTGTAACGCCGTCATTCTGCTGCCGTCTGTGCGCAAGAAGTACACGCTGACACAAGGCACGCTGGCTGAAACAACCCTGATTCTGGGCGCGAAGAAGATTTTGGAGCCTGCCCGTTTCACCATCAGCTGGGCAAGTAGCAAGATCGTCGCGGAGGATTACTAATGGCACGCCGCATTGCATCGTTTACCGCATCGGCAGGGCGTGATGCGGGCAAGGTTTTCCGCATCACGGAAATGCCAGCAGACCAGGCCGAACGCTGGGCGGTTAAAGCATTTTTGGCTGCGGCCAAGGGCGGCATTACGTTGCCTGATTCGGCAGCAGAAAGCGGCTTTGCGGGAATTGCGCAGGCTGGTTTTGCCATGCTTTCAAATATGTCGCCCGAGCTTGCCTTTGACCTGCTTGATGAAATGATGGCGTGCGTTCAGTTTCAGCCGAACCCCGCCAAGCCCGAAGTGGTGCGCGGCTTGGTGTCTGATGACATTGAGGAAGTCATAACGCGCCTGCAACTGCGCAAGGCAGTGTTTGACTTGCACGTGGATTTTTCGCAGGCCGCCGCCCAATCGACTTCGGCCTCACAGCAGGCGGCCAACGCAGGCCAAGAGGGCTAATCAACTATGCCAATGTGCCGCACACCATTGCCGCAGTGGTGTCGGCACGGCTGGCAACCTTACACGAACTGCAAACCGTTTACGGCCTGATGGACTTGTGGGACTTGATCGAGATACACGCCGTTGACTCGCATAACCAAGTCGTGATGCAAAAGGAAAACGAGCTATGAACGTGATTGATGCGTTGGTTGTTACGCTTGGCCTGAATGATGCGGAATTTCAGGCAAAACTTGAAAAATCGTTCAAGTCATTATCCAGTTTCGCCAACAAAGAAGCCGCTATTGAGAAGAAGCGAGACAGAGATAGCGGAGAGCAAAAGCGCAAGGCATCCGAAACGGAGCGCAAGCAGCATCTGGAGCGCGAGCGGCAAGTTAAGGCCGCCACAGAGGGTTATCAGAAGCTAAGTGGAGCCATTGTTGGCATGGTTGGTGCCATTGCAGGCATGGCAGGTGTGAAAGCGCTTATCACCGGCTCCATAAACAACCTAATCAACGTAGGACGCGCTTCGCAAGACTTGCGCATGTCTGCCAGCAATGTGGCGGCATGGGGCAAAACCATCGAGTCTGTGGGCGGTAAGAGTGAGGACATGATCGCCACTATGCGCGGCATGAGCCTTGCTGTTGCTAATGCATCAGAAGGCTTCAATGTCGATAACCCGTTTGTCACGTTCCTGAATAACCAAGGTATTCAGTGGAAAAAGGCGGACGGCAGTCTGCGCAACATGGGCGAAATGCTGCCCGAAATAGCTGATGCGTTCAAAAAGTTCCGCCCAGAGCAGCAGGCCATCATTGCACAGCAGAACGGCTGGAATGATGACTTTGTAGCCTTGCTGCGCAAGGGCAGCGCAGAGATAAAACGCATACAGGCCGAGAAACTTGCCCAGACGCAAATTGACGAGGCGTCTATCAAGCGTGCTGAAAAGATGCAGGAGGCTTGGGCTGGCATCAAAAGCCGCCTGCAAGCGGTCGGCATGGCGATCTTTGAAAAGCTGCTGCCGCATATCGAAAAGGCTGTTGGCTATCTGGAGCAGTTTTCCGGGTGGGTAAACAGCAACAGCGACCGCATTGCAATGTTTTTCAGCGGCATAGGGGACATTCTGGGCGCTGTTGTCGATTGGCTGAAAGAGATGCATGTTCAAACGGGCGGATGGTCTACTAAGATCATGGCCGCTGCTGCCGCCTTCATGGCGTTTAAAGGCGTGCTGGGCGGCATATTGTCCATGACGGGCTTGCCCATGCTCATGAATCTTCTAGGCGGCGCTGGCGGTGGCTTGGGGCTTG
>JAGOGU010000214.1 GCA_017996515.1 Allobrachymonas sp. | reverse complement strand
ATCCGCGACCTGTCCCTGCAAACCTCGGCCGGCGCCAACCAGACCAGCGCCTCCAGCCAGGAGCTGTCACGCCTGGCCGTGGAGCTGAACAGCATGGTCAGCCGCTTCCGCCTGTAATCCGGCCAGCAACGAAAAAGCCCGCATCACTGCGGGCTTTTTTGTGTCCATGGTGCGGAGACAGGAGCCGAATAGCGCACCTGAAAGCCCCGTAAATGCTGTGTTCTGCTCTCCTATCCGTGGCGGCGTATCCCTAAACGCATCCCTAAACCACGAACTACCCCCCGGCCAGATGCGCGGGCTGGGGGCTGGAAGCTGCCGGCCAAGAGGTGGCTTGCGGCGCGTCAAGCCTTGCGTGCTTTCTGTTAGTTCCGCAGATGGAAAAACCCAAGGGAACAAAGGGAACAAGGGCACGGGCCGTCAAGAATGCGGGTTATAGCCTGCCCTGGCTATAAAGAATGAAAGGGAACAGGGAACAGGGAACACACATTACTTAGGGATATAGACCCCTCTTTCCCTCTGGCCGGCCTGCTGTGCCTGTGCCCTGCTGGCGGCGGTTGTCCTGGTGATGCCTGAAGCCCAGCGCCTGCCGTGATGGCTGCACCTGGTCGAGTGCTGCCACCCCTGCCACCTTGGCCGGCCTGCTTTGCGGGTGTCCTGCTGCAAAGCCGCGCGTGGCGCCGGGTTTTCAGCGATTACCTGGAAAGTAAGGGGGGTAATTTTTTGGTGTCCTGGTGATGCCTGAAGCCCAGCGCCTGCCGTGATGGCTGCACCTGGTCGAGTGCTGCCCGCCCTGCCACCTGGCCGGCCTGCTTTGCGGGTGTCCTGGTGCTGGCGGTTTGTCCTGGTGGTGCCTCAAACCCCGCGTTTGCCGTGATGACGTGCACCTGGTCGGGCGCTTTCCGCCTGGCCGGCCCGCCCTGCTGTCTGCTGTTTTGCCTGCCGCTCGGGTGTACTTGTTGTGAAGTGGCCACCTTACAACGCGCCCGCGTTTCAGTATTCGCCGGTATTCGCCAATCTCGGGGCGTATTCAGCAGGAGCGGGCGAAAATGGGAAACAGCCTTAGAGAATTGGCAAAGCTGCGGGCAAGGCCGACGGGGAACCGTTGCCCAGACTGCGGGTGCCATATGGTCAGGCGCACAAGCAAGGTGCTGCATCCGCTGATTCAAGCGGTTTACCTGGTGTGCCCGAGCGCCACCTGTGGCGCGACGTTTCGCGGGGTGCTGGAAATCACCCACCGGCTAAGCCCGCCTAGCGTGCCTAACCCCGCCATCTCCCTGCCGCAAGCTGGCCAGGGAATCAGAACGGAAGTTCTTCGGGCAGAAGGCTTGCTGCCCGAGAACGCAGCCGATCCCCTGGGGGATGGACGATGAACAACGCCGCGAAAAAGTCCGCCCCGATCGCCCTGGTGCGCATGCGGGAAGTGCAGGCGCTCACCGGCCTGGCGCGCCCGACCATTTACAAGACGATGAAACGCGACCCGAGTTTCCCGCGCCCGGTCAAGCTGAGTGACAGCAGCGCCCGCAGCGCGCCGGTAGCGTTTGTTTTGAGCGAGGTAGAGGAATGGATAAGCCAGCGGATCAACGCGCGCGAGGCGGTGCAATGAAGGCCGGCGGCGCGCGCCTGGTGCTGGGCAATCGCCTGTTGCGGTTGCCCGATGTTGCGGCGAAAACCGGCAAGAGCAAGCCGGCCATTTATGCGGCCATCCGGGCCGGCACCTTCCCGGCCCCGGTGCCTATTGGCGCCAATAGCGTGGCCTGGCTGGAAAGCGAGGTAGATGGCTGGATTCAGGCCCGGCTAGACGAGCGCGCCACCCGGCGCGCTGGCCTGGTCATGCACTTTTAAGCGCCACACAACCTAGGGACAGATGATGAAAATTGACCTTTCGATCAACGGCCAGCGCGTCAGCCTGGGCCTGCACGACGTAGACAACCTGATGCGCGCCCTGGCGTTCTCCATGAGCGGCGCCGGCGCTGCGCGCACCTTTGGCGGCGTAGAGGTGCATAGCGTGGCCGATTCGCCTGGCGGCCTTGCAAGGGGTGCCGGTGGTGAAGCTACCATGCGCTTCAGTGAGGCCGAACCGCTGAGCCAGCGAGTACGCCGCACCCTGGGCATGTCTGCTGCTGCCCCCGCCGAGGCCGACCCCGCCCAAGGCTACACCCTGACAGATTACTGACCCACCCACTACACGCCGCCGGCTGGCCCGGCGGGAGGGCTTTTGCATGCTCCAAAAACAGCAAAGCCCCGGACGGTGCGGCAACACCGCCGGAGCTACCCAGCACAACGCAACGCTAAACCAACGCCCCACCGATGCTAGCACACGCCCCCGCGCAATCGCGCATTTTGGCGGTGCCGTGGGCCATGAAAACCGACACCCGCTAGTCTCTTCAAGCCGCAGTAGCGTGCAGCTTGAATCCCAGGGCCTGAATCACCTTCATGATGGTCACAAACTCGGGGTTGCCCTGTTCGCCGAGCGCCTTGTACAGGCTTTCGCGGCCAATGCCGGCGTCACGCGCCACCTGGCTCATGCCACGGGCGCGGGCAATGTCGTTGAGCGCCGCGCGAATCAGCGAGCCGTCGCCGGGGTCGTCTTCCAGGCAAACGTCAAGGTAGGCCGCCATTTCTTCGGGGCTGTTGAGGTATTCAGCGGCATCGAAAAGAGTGAACTTGGTCATCTGTCATTCCTCGCCTGTCAGGCTGCTGGCCATCTCTTTGGCCCGCTTGATGTCACGTTTCTGGCTCGACTTGTCCCCGCCCAGCAGCAGGAAGTAAACCGTCTCACCGCGCCGGGTGAAGTACAGCCGGTAACCTGGTCCGCTGTGTATCCGCATCTCGGATACCCCTTCACCCACTGGCTCACAGTCACCGAAGTGGCCGTTCTCGGCATTTCTGATCCGGGCCAACACCCGGAGCCTGCCGGCGGCATCCCGGAGGTCAATCAGCCACTGCTTGAATTCGCTGGATTGTTTGAATGTGAGCATGCGCAAAGTGTATGCCATGGGATACACCATAGTAAACCTGTTGCGCGTATCTGTTCCCGCGCCTATGCTG
>JAGOGU010000213.1 GCA_017996515.1 Allobrachymonas sp. | reverse complement strand
CTGTACAGCCTGGTGCATTTTTGGCGAAATGGCTCGCAGCTCTTCTTGTGTTTGAGCCAGGCGTTTTGCATCGCGTCCTGTGCAAATCACCTCTGCACCCATGCGCGCGCAGGTCAGCGCAATAACTTTGCCCAGGCCTGATGTGGAGCCTGTGACCAAAATACGGTGACTATCGAGTGAGAAAGGGTTGAATGCTTCGGTGATTTTCTGCATAAGCTTTAGGCAATCAGCATGGGTGGGAAAACAGCGCTATCAATATCTAAAATGCAAGTGCCCCACGACAGACCAATACCAAAGCCACTGAGCAGCAATTTGTGGCTGCGTGTGCCTAATTTGTCGTGCAATTGATCTGTAATGGTGACAGGTAGCGTGGCACCACTGGTGTTGCCGTAATTTGCTAACGTACTGGGTACTTTTTCTATGGGTAAAGCCAATTTTTTGCGGATGGTTTCGTTAATCATCCGATTGGCTTGGTGAAAAATAAAATAATCAATCGCTTCTTTTTCTACGCCTGCGTACTCTAATGCGCGGAGTACAGCGGGTGGAATGCGTTGGGTAGAAAAGCTTAAAACTGCTGGGCCATCCAAAATCAAATCGCTAGGCCAAGTGAGCGTTCCATCGTCTTCGCGTATAGGGCAACCGTGGTGTGGGGCAAATGGTTCGCGGTGCCCCCCTACCATTTTGATGATGGCTTTGTGACCGCTGCCATCGCTGTTCAGGTCGAAATACATGGGCGGGGCACTGGCATCAAATTCCAGCGCCGTGGCGGTGCCTGCGTCGGAAAACAGCGGGTCTTTCACATTGGCTGATTTGTCCCCCACCAGCAACAGCGCTTTCTTGACGCCACCCGCAGAAATCATGCTGCCCAGCAGGTGCAGGCCAAACGGGTAACCCGAGCAACCCAGGTTGACATCGAACGCAATGGTGCTGTGTGGCAGGCCCAAGCGGTCTTGCAAGATGATGGCGGTGGCGGGGATGAGGTAATCGGGCGATTGGGTGACGACGATGAGCGCATCAATTTCATCGCGCTGCCATTGCAACTCTTCGAGCAGCTTTTCTGTGGCCACCAAAGCAAGGTCAGAAAAGGTTTGCCACTCTGGGCAAATGCGCCGAGTTTGGATGCCAATGTTGCGTACCAGCCGCTCGCGTTCTGAGCGCTGCGAGGGCGGGCAGTCGCGAATGTTGTCAAGAATGCGGTGTGGCACGCAGCTGGCCATGCCCGCAAAGCGTACGTTGTGCAGTGTGGACAAGGCCATGGCGCGTTACCCCAGCAGCTTGTAGAGGTCGGCAATCGTGGTGCAGCCTTTGATGTCGTCGCCCACAATGGTTTTGCCGTACTCCACGTCAAACATCACGATCACGCCCAGCGCGGCCAGCGAATCCCACTCGGGCAGGCTGGCCAACTCGGTTTCAGGGGTGACTTCCACGGGTTCTTGAAAGTCAACGGCAACCAAAAATTGTTCGATGAATTGCTCAATGGTGGTCATATTTCTGCTCTAGCGGATGTGAGGTGTGAGATGTGAAGAGGGGCCACTTGCCAGTGCAGATGTGGCCTTGCGGGGCTAAGAATAGCCGCTTTCCACGATGGAGAACCCATTTTGGGTCGCCATTTGTGATGGATCGTGCAGGCTAAGCGGGTCTCTAAGCCTCAAGAAAAAAGGGCATTTTTACGAATAAAAATGCCCTTTAACCCTTACGTAGCAAGCGCAAGCAGCTCCTTTTTTAAGAGCACTTTAACTTGCTTTTTGTACGCTTATTTCAGCAGCGACAGCACGCCCTGCGGAATCTGGTTGGCCTGCGCCACCATGGCAGTGCCTGCTTGCTGCAGGATTTGGGTGCGCGACAGGTTGGCAGTTTCTTGCGCAAAGTCGGCATCTTGAATGCGGCTGCGCGAGGCTGACATGTTCTCTGACGAGATATTCAGGTTGGCAATCGTCGTCTCAAAGCGTGACTGCAAAGCGCCGTAGTTGGCGCGCTGGGCGCTGATGGCGGAAAGTGCCGAATCCACAATCGCCAAGGTGCGGTTGGCTGCGTCCACGCTGCTCACATCCATGTCTTGTGCCTTTTGCAATTGGCTGGAAGTGGCTGAACTGTTTATTAAAAAACGGCCAGGATTGGCACTACCACCCGTGTTGGTCGCGGTAAACGACTTGGATGAATCCAGCGTAATTTGCCCCGTCACGATGGCTGCACTGCCGCTGCCGACGGCCCAGGACGTGGCAGCGGGATTGGCAGCCAAGCCGCTGGCCCCGCTGATGCCCACCAGGGGGTTGGTATTGGGCTGGTTGATGCTCAAGCTGCCCGCTGCTGAATTGTTGATGAGCTTGATGTCATTGCCCGCTGCGTTGGTCAAGACAATGCCTTGACCATCGTTGCTCACGCGGGCCGTGACGCCAGTTTTCGCCGCCGTGTCGTTGAAGGCTTTGGCGGCATCGCTCAGGCTGTCGGCGTTCACGGGTACGCCCACGGTGAATGACAGACCCACGGCTTGGCCGGTGTCGTTGTTAGAAGACAGCAGCAGCGTGTAAGAAACAGGCACTGCAGAGCCTGAGGCGAAGCCTCCTAGCTGGATTTCGGTGCGCGCTGAAGCGCTCACGCCGGTTTTTTCTGTTTGCGCGTTGATCAGTGCCGTCACTTCAGCAGCGGTTGAACCCGAAGGGTAGGGCACGGCTGCGGTGCCGAAAGCACCATTGATCGAGATGGTGCCCGATGCGATGGCAGATGTGCCTAGTTGACCCTGTGCCAGCACCGCACCTGGGGTGCTGCCGATGGTCAAGTCGCCCATGCTGTTGTCTACCTTAGCGTCGCGTGCGCCAATGCGGTAGTTCCCGTAGGCGCTGGTGCTGAAGTTGGATGAGGTAGCGGTGATGGTTTGATGGGCATTGGCGCCCACCTGGAACTGCGCGCTGGTGAACGAGCCATCGAGCAGGTTGCGACCGTTGAAGTTGGTGGTTTTGGCAATCCGATCAAGTTCGGCGGTGAGCTGGTTCACCTCGGCGTTCAGCGCCATGCGGTCTGAGGCGCTGTTGGTGGCGTTGGCCGATTGCACGGCCAGTTCGCGAA
>JAGOGU010000212.1 GCA_017996515.1 Allobrachymonas sp. | reverse complement strand
GCTTCGGAGGCGGCAGCACCCGTAGTTTTGGTTGGTTTTCTTGTAATGGCCATACAGCAATCAAAGATTGAAATGCAATGTTTTTAATATTAAAAGAATGCGTCCAGCAGTGAATTCAGCTCTGCGACCGCTTTGTCATCTCTGGGCTTGGCCTCCAGCACGCACAGGCCAGCGCCCGCTGCGTTGGCAAAGGCCTTGCGGCGGCGCAGTGGGGTCGGCAGGTACTCAAATTGCGGCACCTCTGCCACAGCAGCGGCAGCTTCGGCGTTGTCACTGGAATGCTCACCAGGATCGGCGCAATTGAGCACGGCACAGGCCCGCAGGCCATCCCGCACGCTGCGGGCTTCATCGACCAGTGCTGCGATGTCGCTGAGTGCCCACACGTCGTAGCTGCGTGGCTGAAAGGGCACCAGCAACACGTTCGACAACACCAGTGCCGCACGCAAGGCGGTTGAATCCCGCCCTCCAGCATCAATCACCACGTCATCAAATTTGGCGGCCTGCTGCTGCACCTGGGCACGCAAGGTGGGGCCATCCGGGTAGGTAGCGCAGGCGATACCTGGCGCGTGCCCCGCTGCCGCACGAATGCTGATGGCCGTTTGGGCGGTGCCCTGGCGGTCGCCGTCGATCAACCACACATCACGTCCCGCAAGGGCTCGGGAAATGGCCAGGTTCACGGCCAGCGTCGTTTTGCCTACGCCGCCCTTGGTATTTCCAATCGTGATGATCATCTGTTTCCACCTCAATTTAATATTAAGTTGATTTATTTTCATATTGTAAAACAGTGAATTTCATTCGACAACATGATTTTCCAAAGACTTCCAGCGACGTTCACCTATCTGTGCAATTCCGCACCCAACGCAAAGCATATGCAGTACATTTGCGCGACAACCATCCTGTGCATTGCCATGTCGCTTCTCAAGGACGAAACCCTCTCCATTCGCACCTCATCAGAGATCAAGCAACTGGTGCGCCTGGCCGCAGAGCGTGAGCGGCGCTCGGTCTCTTCCATGATCGAAATCCTGGTGCTGGACTACGCCCGCCAGCACAACCTGCAGCCCGCTTCCACGGCAATAGCAAAAACAAAAAAAACCGCCAAGCAATGAACGACCCGTTGCCCCACATCACCCCTGCCCAACTCGAAAGCCACCTCTGGGAATCCGCCAACATCCTGCGCGGCCCGGTGGATGCGGCCGACTTCAAGACCTACATCTTCCCGCTGCTGTTCTTCAAGCGCATCTGCGATGTCTGGGACGAGGAATATCAAGAAATCGTTGATGAAACCGGCGACGAGCAGTTGGCCTGCTTCCCCGAGTCGCATCGCTTCCAAATTCCCCAGGACTGCCACTGGAACGACGTACGCGCCAAGGCCGCCAACATCGGTGCGGCCCTGCACCACGCCATGCGCGGCATCGAGCAGGCCAACCCCGACACCCTGTACGGCGTGTTCGGCGATGCGCAATGGTCGAACAAGGATCGCCTGTCGGACGCCTTGCTCAAGGACTTGATCGAGCACTTTTCGCGCATCTCCTTTGACAACCAGAACATCGCCTCGGACGTGCTGGGCGATGCCTATGAATACCTGATCAAGAAATTTGCCGACGCCACCAACAAGAAGGCCGGCGAGTTCTACACCCCGCGCAGCGTGGTGCGGCTGATGATCGACATGCTCGACCCCAAAGAGGGGCAGACCATCTACGACCCCGCCTGCGGCACCGGTGGCATGTTGCTCGCTGCCGTACAGCATGTGCATGAGCAGCATGGCGATGTCAAACGCCTGTGGGGCAAGCTCTATGGGCAGGAGAAAAACCTCACCACCTCGTCCATCGCCCGCATGAACCTGTTTCTGCACGGCATCGAGGACTTTCAGATCGTGCGTGGCGACACCTTGCGCAACCCTGCCTTCTTCGACGGCGACCGTCTGGCCAGCTTTGACTGCGTGATTGCCAACCCGCCGTTCTCGCTGGAAAAGTGGGGTGAAGAGCTGTGGATCAACGACCCCTTCGGGCGCAATTTTGCTGGCCTGCCGCCGTCCTCCAGTGGCGACTTCGCCTGGGTGCAGCACATGGTCAAGTCCATGGCCGATGACACAGGCCGCATGGCCGTTGTGCTGCCCCAAGGCGCGCTGTTTCGCAAGGGCGCAGAAGGCAGCATTCGCCAAAAACTGCTGGAGCTCGACCTGGTCGAAGCCGTGATTGGTCTGGCGCCCAACCTGTTCTATGGCACCGGCCTGGCCGCCTGCATTCTGATACTGCGCAAACGCAAGCCTGCCGCGCGCAAAAACAAGGTGCTGATTGCCGACGCCTCGCGGCTGTTCAAAAAAGGCCGAGCGCAAAACTTCCTGGAGCCCGAGCATGCCGCCAGCATCCTGGGCTGGTATCGCAGCTTTGCCGATGTGCAAGACGTCGTACGCGTGGTCAGCCTGGATGACATCCAGGCCGAGGACTGGACGCTGAACATCTCGCGCTACGTGCTGCCCCCGCTGCAGGAAGACATACCGCCCCTGCCCGATGCCATTGCCGCCTTCAAGGGCGCGCTCGCGCGCTGCCGCGAGGCGGAAAAACGCCTGGCCCAGGTCATGATCGAAGGAGGTTGGTTGCAATGAACGACGTGAGCAAACGCATCACCCAGCAAGAACTCGAAAGCTACCTCTGGGGCGCCGCCGTGCTGCTGCGCGGCCTGATCGACGCGGGCGACTACAAGCAGTTCATCTTCCCGCTGCTGTTCTACAAGCGTGTCTCCGACGTGTGGGGCGAGGAATACCAGGCCGCGCTGGCCGAGTCCGATGGCGACCTGTCCTACGCCGAATTTTCCGAAAACCACCGCTTCCAGATTCCGGCTGAAGCGCATTGGAAGGCCGTACGCCAGGCCCCCAAGAACGTCGGCGCCGCCATCCAAAAAGCCATGCGCGCCATCGAAGCGGCCAACCCCGACATGCTCGACGGCATCTTTGGCGACGCACCTTGGACCAACCGTGAGCGCCTACCCGATGCCACGCTGAAAAATCTTATCGAACACTTTTCCACCCGCACCCTGTCGGTGGCCAACGTGCCCGAAGATGAACTCG
>JAGOGU010000210.1 GCA_017996515.1 Allobrachymonas sp. | reverse complement strand
CGTGGCGGGCGTGTGGTGGCCGTGGGCACTACCAGCGTGCGCGCGCTCGAAAGCTGGGCCGCCAGCGGGCAAACCCGTGCGGAAACGCGCATCTTCATCACACCGGGCTTTCGGTTTCAGGTGGTGGATGTGCTGCTGACCAATTTCCACCTGCCCAAAAGCACCTTGCTGATGTTGGTCAGCGCCTTTGCCGGATACGAAAAAATCATGGCACTCTATCAGTACGCCATTGCCCAGCGGTATCGCTTCTTCAGCTATGGCGATGCCATGTTGCTGCGGCGTGTGTAGCTGCCGTGCCGCATGCCTATGCTGCGTAGCCGATGCGCGCACATGCAAAAAAGCCGCCATGTGGCGGCGGCTTGGTAGAGCGTGCCAATGCTCAGTCAGGCTGCGGTCAAGTCTTTTACCGTCGTGCTTGTGCCATTGCTCTTGACAGAGGCGATGCCTTTTTTGCAGCTGGCCTCGGTTTCATACATTTCGCTGGTGCCGATCACCTGATGGTTGGCCGCCTTGAGCGTGAAGTAAAACTTGCCGTTCGTGGCTGTTTTGCGCTCGTAGCGTTCATCTTGCGGACTATTGCTTTGCACGGAAGCAATGCCATTCTGGGCGGCAGCTTTTGTAGTGTACAGCTCGCTGACGAGTATGGTTTCTGCGTTGCCAGCTTTCAGCACAAAACGGAATTGATCATTCTTGCTTTTACTCAATTCAAACCAGCCTGCCATATACACCTCCTGTGGATTTCACGATCAATGGAAAATTCATTATGGGCGCGCAAGCTGGCAAATATCTGACTTTTTAATGGCACAACAGCAAAAGGCTACAAGCGTTTTTCCAGCGCCAACACGTAGGGCGGTTGCCCCGGTTGATTGACCAGTTGGTAGCGCAGGATTTGTGCGCGTTTCACATCCAGCGTTTGCGCCCATTGCTCCACGGCGGTGCGTTCGGCGTCTGCGCCGGGGTGCCCGCCATACACCACCATCACCAGCACGCCGCCGCGTTGCAGCAGGTCAAGCGCTTGCTCTAATGCCGCGATGGTGCTGTGCGCTTGTGTGACGATGGCCTTGTCGCTGCCGGGCAAATAGCCCAGATTGAAAACGGCTGCTTGCACACCGGGCGGCACGTGGTGTTGCAGTTGGGTGTGGCTGTCAGCAATAAGGGTAACGCGATTCAGCAGCCCGGCCTGTTGCAGGCGGGCCTGGGTGGCCGCCAGTGCGCTGGCTTGCACGTCGAAAGCATAGACCTGGCCTTGCTCGCCCACGCATTGGGCCAGCAATACCGTGTCGTGCCCATTGCCGGCGGTGGCGTCTATGGCCCGATCGCCCGGGCGCAAGGCGCGCCGTAGCAGATCATGCGCAAAGGCAAGAATGCCGGGCAGGTGAAGCAGGCTGTGGCGCGACATGGTGGCAAGAAGGGCCGTGCAGAAAAAAGCCAGCGCATGGCGCTGGCTGTGAATGGTTAGCTGCCCCAGCTGCGGCGCGGCTTGCCCGAGCCGGTGCTGCGCGCGCTGCGGCGAATGCTGTCCACGCTGGTGCGCAGGGGGTCGGGCTGGCCGCTGTTGCTGCTTTTATTGCGTGGCGGCGCTTTGAATTCGTCGCGATGTGTTTTGAACAGGGTGCTTTCGTGGCTGCGCGGTTGCGCTTCGCCCTGGTTGCTGCGGCGCGGACGATTGGGCTTGTTGCCGCCGGGGTGGCGTGCCGCGCCTGATGCCGGGCGGTTGCCGGAGGGCGACTCAGCCTGAAAGGCACCTTGCTCTGCCGTATCAGGCCTTTGGGCGCGTTGGCCGCCACCGCCACTGCGGAAGCGGTTGCGCCGCTTGCGTGGGCGCGGCTGATGGGGCGTGCGGGGCAAGGGGTTGCCTTCGGCGTCTAGCGGGCGCGCGTCCTGTTCGGCAGTGGCGTCCGCATTGTGTGCTGCAATTTCTTGTTGGGCGGCAGGCGCGGCGCGGCGGGTTTTTTCGGGGGCGCGCTTTTCGCGAATGCGCTGCATCATTTCCTGGCGTGCGGCGCGCGCGGCGGCGGCCATCACGGCACGGCTTGGCGGTTTGCCTGCGCCGCCCCACAAGGTTTGGCGGCCCATGGCGATGGGTTCGGCGGTTTCGCCTTCTTCAGGGCCGAAGCCATCTACGGCCTGCACGGGAATTTGCTGTTGCGTAAAGCGTTCGATCGCCTGCATGAAGCCTTCTTCATCCATGCAGACGAAGCTGATAGCCTGGCCTTCTGCACCCGCGCGGCCCGTGCGGCCAATGCGGTGCACGTAGTCTTCTGGCACGTTGGGAATTTCGTAATTCACCACATGGGGCAGGTCGTCGATGTCGATGCCGCGCGCGGCAATATCGGTCGCCACCAGTGCGCGCAGGGCGCCGCTTTTGAAGTCGGACAGCGCCTGGGTGCGCGCCGTTTGGCTTTTGTTGCCATGCAAGGCCATGGCGCTGATGCCTTGCTTGTTGAGGAACTCGGCCACCTGGTTGGCGCCGAATTTGGTGCGTGTAAATACCAGCACCTGGTTCCAGTTGTGTTGCTGGATGACGTGTGCCAGCAGGTCTTTTTTGCGGTTGCGGCCTACTGGGTAGATGGTTTGCGCAATGCGCTGCGCCGTGGTGTTGCGCGGCGTGACTTGCACCTGTTGCGGGTTGCGCAGCAGGGTGGATGCCAGTTCGCGAATCTCGTCGCTGAAGGTGGCAGAAAACAGCAGGCTTTGTTTGTCGGCAGGCAGCAGTGCCAGCACTTTTTTCACGTCGTGGATAAAGCCCATGTCGAGCATGCGGTCGGCTTCGTCCAGCACCAATATCTCGACGCCGGACAGATCCAGCACGCCTTGACCGTGCAGATCAAGCAGGCGGCCGGGCGTGGCCACCAGAATGTCCACGCCTTTTTGCAGGCGGTTGATTTGGGGCTGCATGCCTACGCCGCCAAAAATCACGGTAGAAGTCAGGCTCAGGTGCTGGCTGTAGTCCCGCACCGATTGTTCGACTTGCGCGGCCAGTTCACGTGTGGGGCATAGCACCAGTGCGCGCACGGCACCCGGCTGGTTGGCTGTGCGGTTGGAGAGCAGATGCAGCATCGGCAGGGTGAATGCAGCCGTTTTGCCTGTGCCGGTT
>JAGOGU010000211.1 GCA_017996515.1 Allobrachymonas sp. | reverse complement strand
GGCGGTTGAAACAATTCAGCCGCACAGTGCACGATGCGGCAGGTGAGCTGCTGCATGTGGACGCCTCCAAAGCGCATATAGATGGCGAGGTGTGGCAGCAGTTGCTGGCACTGGCCGAATCGCGCCAGGTGCTGGCTTGGCGCGATGCCATGTTTGCGGGTGCCGCCATCAATACGAGCGAGCAGCGCCAAGTCATGCATTGGTTGCTGCGCGCGCCTGATGCCAACGGAGTGCCCGCTCATCTTCAGGCTGTATGGCAAGAGGTGGATGCGACCAGAAAGGCTTTTCTGGCCTTTGCCCAGTCGGTGCATGACGATGCATCCATCACCGACATCGTCAATATCGGTATTGGTGGCTCTGACTTGGGGCCATATATGGCAGTGCGTGCCATGCGCGCGCATGCCGTGCGTGGCAAACGCTTTCATTTCGTCAGCAATGTGGATGGCCACGCCTTGCAAAAAGTGTTGGGAGCCGTTCGCCCGCAAAGCACCTTGTTCATTGTTTCCAGCAAGAGCTTCACGACGCTGGAAACCATGGTCAATGCCCGCACGGCGCTGCAATGGTTCAATGAGCAAACGGCAGGCGCCCATGTGCCGGTGCACGAACATTTTGTCGGCATCACCACGCAGGTAGAGGCCGCAGCAGCACTGGGCATACGCACCACTTTCGGTTTTTGGGACTGGGTGGGCGGGCGCTATTCTTTGTGGTCGGCCATTGGCCTGCCGCTGGCGATTGCCATTGGCGCAGAAGGGTTTAGGCAGTTTCTGGCGGGCGCCCATGCCATGGATCGCCATTTTGTGGAAGCGGCACCGGCCGAGAACTTGCCGTTGTTCCTGGGGTTGCTGCAGGTGTGGGAAAGCAGCCTGCTGCACTACAGCAGCCGCTGTATTGCGCCGTACCATGCCGATTTGCAGCGCCTGCCCGCCTACCTGCAACAGCTTGAAATGGAAAGCAATGGCAAGAGCGTCACCCGTGCAGGAGAGGCCGTACATTGGCCGACTGCACCCACGGTGTGGGGGGAGCCGGGCAGCAATGGGCAGCACGCATTTTTCCAGTTGCTGCGCCAAGGCACGCAAATCATCCCGGTCGAATTTATCGCCGTGCACCAAGAGGAGCACACCTGGCCCGAGCACCACACCCTGCTGCTGGCCAATGCGCTGGCACAAGCGCAAGCCTTGATGTTGGGGCATGATCACCCCGATCCGCAACGTCGCATGGCGGGGGGCCGCCCCAGCACCTTCATGGTGCTGCCGGGGCTGACGCCGCGCACGCTGGGCGCTTTATTGGCGCTGTACGAGCACCGCACCTTTGTTTGTGGTGCGGTGTGGGACATCAACAGCTTTGACCAGTGGGGCGTAGAGCAGGGCAAGGAGCTGGCGCTGGATTTGTCGCGACGCTGGAGCAGTGGCGATGTATCCGGGCTGGATCCTTCAACAGCCAATTTGCTGCAAAAGCTGCGGCAGTAAAAGGGCGTGCGCTTGCGAACCTGCTGTGCTCAAGCACAGGTTTTTTCGAGACCGCTGAAATTAGGCAGTGTTTTGCCGCATAAAGACAAAAGCCCCTGCCTTGGATGGAGCAGGGGCTTTTTTCAGACCCGCGCACGGCAGGCGCTGTGTGCAGGCTGATGGCTTATTCGACGATCAGCTTTTGCGGGGTGCTGCTGGTTTTTTTGGGCAGTGTCAGCAGCAACACGCCGTTTTCGTATTTGGCCTTGGCCGCAGCTTCGTCGATATCTGCCGGTAGCTGAAAACTGCGTGATACCGCGCCGTAGTAACGTTCGCTGCGCAGCACGCGGTCGCCTTCGGTTTGTTTGTCCTGCTGTTTGATTTCGGCATGCAGTGTGACGGTGTTGCCTTCAACAGATACCTGAATATCTTCCTTGCTCACGCCAGGAATTTCGGCGTGCACGGCAAACTCCTTGTCGTTTTCGGACACATCGATGCGGATCTGCGAAGCGACGGGCAAAGGGTCGCCATGCAAGGGCTTGATAAAAAAGCCGGGTGCAACGTCTTTGAACAGTTCATCAAACAAATTGCCGCGGGTCATCAACGAAGTCATGGTTCCCTCCTGTAAAAAAGCGATACATATCAGCAACGCTGCATGCCTCGTATAAACAGATGCAGGCAAGCCGTGCTTTTTCAAGTGTTGGGTATACCAGGCAGACAGTGCTGTTGCAAAGCAAGCTCAGCGTTCCACTGCCCAATGCACATCGTTGACCGCGGGTAAGTGTGAGATAAAGAGCCGGCTGCCATCGCCCAGCAAGCCGCTCAACCGTTGTGTGAACGGGTTGTTGGCAGGGAGCACATGCTGCAGCAAATCAGCGCGCCCTTGCGTGGCGTTGGCATCGTGAGCATGCCATTGCCCGGCACCGGTGGTATTTTCGGCCGCGGCTTTCCATTCGAACAGGGCGCCGCCATCCAGTGCTACTTCCAGGGTTGGGGCGGGCAATGCGGCTGCGGCCAAAAGTTGCCCTTGTTGCAAGACATACAACCGCTGTTGCGACAGGCTGGCCAGTAGGCTCAAGGGTGCAGCGCCGCTGCTGGGTATAGTGCTGGTGAGTGCCGGATTCCAGTATTCCGCCTGCTCAATGGCTGCTGGGGTCAGCAAGGGCTGGCCATCGGGGGTGATGGGAGCCAGCGTGGTCATGGGGGATGTGGCTTCGGGCAGTGCCGTACGGGTGATCCAGACCGTATCGCCCCGCGCAACGCTACCAAAAAACTTGGGCGCAAATGCGCTGGGCAGGCGAATGCAGCCGTGCGATGCCGGGTAGCCTGGCAAACGCCCGGCATGGAATGCAACGCCTGACCAAGTCAGGCGCACCATCCACGGCATGGGGCGTTGTCGTATGTGCTGGATCGATGATGGCGGCGCTTTTCCAGGATCGAAAACACCCCTGACGGTGTGCCATAGCCGGGTTTGCCCGTGCTGGCGCTGGAAAAAGCAATGACAACGCCATTGCGAAACACCTGCACCATCTGCGTGTGCAGATTGACGATGGCCACAACCGGCCCGTCTGGGGCGGTTTGCGGTATCCAGTAATACTGCCCGGGCTGCAAAGCGTAGCTGCGGCGTTGGCGTGATGCACGCCGTGCAGAGC
>JAGOGU010000209.1 GCA_017996515.1 Allobrachymonas sp. | reverse complement strand
CTATTACTGCCTGCCGGTATTGAAGCGCGAAGTGCATCGCCAAGCTTTGGTGGCAGCTGCAACCAGCGGCAAGCCCTGTTATTTTCTGGGTACAGACAGTGCGCCGCATGCGGCGCAATTGAAAGAAAACGCCTGTGGCTGTGCGGGTTGCTACAGCGCACCGGCTGCTTTGGAGCTGTATGCCGAAGCTTTTGCCGCAGCGCAGGCTTTGGACAAGCTGGAGGGCTTTGCCAGCCACTTTGGGCCGGATTTTTACGGCTTGCCCCGCAACACGCAGCGCATTACGCTGGCGCGGCAGGAATGGACGTTGCCGGAACACTACGCCTGGGGCGATGGCGCACAGGTCAAGCCTTTGCGCGCAGGCGAAACACTGGCGTGGAAGTTGCAGGAGCAGTAATTGCCTGATGGCTGTCCACAAAAAAGCTGCCAACTGGCAGCTTTTTTGTCAGGGGTGCCGTGCCGGGGTATGGCGGCGTTTGCTGGCGCTTACTCGCTGCCATTTTTGGTGTGATCGTCGTCATCCTTGGTGATGATGACGGCATAGGCGATGACCCCGATCAGCGCGCCGGTTGGTGCGGTGGCGTAGTACATGAAATCGCCCAGCTCGTACAGGCCGATCTGCGCGCCTGCCAGCGTGACAACGGCGGCGCCAATCACGCCCGCCACCATGCTCCAGGTGGCATCCAGCGGCGTAGGACCAGGCTGGTAATGGCGGGTAATCAGCCCCATGGCGATGCCAATAGCGACGAGCAAGACAAGGTGCAGAATCAGCATGGGACTCATATGTGGGGTGCCTAAAAACAAGAAAAAACGGATTTGCTAAAAGAACCGCCATACAGGCGGAAAGCATGGACTGTAGCAGAAGCTGGCGACGAAAGAATGTTGTTGGGCAGATTGTCGTGATCCAGGTCATGCGCTATGTGCGCGTAGATAGCACGCACGGCGCGCCCTGCTGGGCAGACATGCTGGGTAAAACTGCGTGGCTGCTATCAAAAGCGGGGAACGACGTCTTCGCTTCGTGGGCACTGCTTGTCGGGCTGATGTTGCGCCAGGCGGCAACACGCCAGCGCGAGCAAACAGGATTCACGCATCCAGCTGGAGGCCACTCTCGAACTGGCGCAGTTGCCGGGTGATGGGGTCGATAAAGGCCAAGCGTTTGGCCAGCAATTGCAGGGGATTCTGGTAGTTTTCAGCGTCCTCGGCGCGGTGCAGCACGTGCGGATAAAAACGGTCGCCCACAATAGGCATGCCCAGTGCGTGCAGGTGCACGCGCAATTGGTGCCGCAGGCCGGTGTGCGGTTGTAGGCGAAGCCGCACGCGGTGCTGGGGCAGGGTTTCCAGCCACTCAATCAGCGTGCTGCTGTTTGGGGGACGATCGTTGTATTCAGCCGTGCGGAAAAAATCTTGGGCATGCGGCGCCAGGTGGCTGCTGTGAAGCAGGGGCATGTGCCCGTCCAACGCCGGGTTGTGGCTGGCGATGGCTTCGTATTCTTTGTGCACGCTGCGTTCGCGAAACAGGCGCGCATACGTGTCGCGCGTGTGGGGCTGTACGGTAAAAACAACCAGCCCTGCAGTTTCACGATCCAGCCGGTGCAGCGGTGCCAAGTGCGGCAGATGCAGGCGGCGTTGCAGGCGTGCCAACAGGGTTTCGCGGGCATATTGTCCCGTGGGGCTGACGGGCAAAAAATGCGGTTTGTCGGCTACGACCAGCCAGTCGTCTTGAAACAGCACCGTTTCGGTGAACGGAATGGTGCGCTCATTGGATAGTGAGCGGTAGTACCAGATCCATTGCCCCGCAGGCGTTGGCGCATCCGGCGCAAGGGGCTTGCCTGCGGAGTCGAGCACCTGCCTGCTTTGCAGGCGCTGCATCCAGTCTGCGCGGGCGATGTGGGGAAACTGCGCCGCCAGTTGATCCAGTAGCAGTGCATGCGGGCACGTCGCGGGTAAATGCAGCACGCTGGCGGGGATGCCGTCCAGCGGCGGCGGGCGCAGTGTTTTCCAGTGAGGGCGTTGCACGTGGCTAGCGAGAGAATGCGGCGTGTGCGGTGCAGCAGAATCAGCCCACAGACGCAGCGTGTTGCTCGGCGAACAGGGCGCGCACGGCTGCTAGGTCTGCAGGGGTGTCCACACCTCGCCCAGGCGCGTGCGGCGTGATGTGCACGGCAATGGGGTAGCCATGCCAGAGCGCACGCAACTGCTCCAGCGATTCGGCTTTTTCAAGGGGTGCTTGTGGCAATTGCGGAAACTGCTTGAGAAACGCCACGCGGTAGGCGTAGATGCCGATATGGTGCAAAGGCGCAGCCGGGTGCGTTTGCAGTGCGGTTGTGGCGTGATCGGCCGGAGCGTCGCGCCAGCAGGGAATGGGCGCACGGCTGAAATACAGCGCCAGCTGCTGTGCATTGCACACGACCTTGACGATGTTGGGGTTGTGCCAATCGTCCCACGTGCGCAGCGGATGGGCTGCCGTGGCCATGGGGGCCGTGGGTGTGTTGGCCAGTTGCTGGGCAACGGCAGCAGGCAGGGCAGGGTCGATCAGCGGTTCGTCGCCCTGTACATTGACGACAATGGCCTCATCCGGCAGTTGCAACAGGGCGCAGGCTTGCGCCAGCCGATCGCTGCCGCTGGCATGCTCGGCGCCGGTGAGGATGGCTTCCACGCCAAAATCTGCGCAGGCATGCACGATGCGCGGGTGGTCTGCCGCCACCACAACACGTGCGGCGGCATGGGCACTGTCGGCCTGTTGCACGCGCTGCGCCACGCGCACCACCATGGGAATGCCGGCAATGTCTGCCAGCGGTTTTTCTGGCAGGCGCGTGCTGTGCAGGCGCGCGGGAATCAGTACGGTGTGCGTCATGATGTGGTGTCCACAGGGCGCTTGGCGCGCGCCGTTTCTACTTCTGCTTCGCTCAGGCTGCGCGCTTCGTGTTCGAGCATGACGGGAATGCCGTCACGCACTGGATAAGCCAGCCGCGCACTGAGGGAGAGCAGTTCCTGCTGCTCGGGGCGCCAGAGCAGCGGCCCTTTGGTCACGGGGCAAACCAGCAGTTCGAGCAATTTGGTGTCCATGGTGTGAATCGTTCCAATCAAGCAACCAACAAG
>JAGOGU010000208.1 GCA_017996515.1 Allobrachymonas sp. | reverse complement strand
ACGGCGCCATCGCCGTGGCGCGCAAAGCAGGTGTCGAACTGGACGTACTGGGTGGCAAGCGCTTCAATCTGAAAGGGGGCTTGCGCCTGACGCTGTCGCCCCACGTGCATTTTCACGGCATGGTGGGCGGCGAGCAGAAGTTCAATTTGCTCAATGGTTCGCGCGGCTTGATTTTGCCCGTGCGCTGGCACGAGCCTTTTGGCCTGGCCATTATTGAAAGCCTGTACTTTGGCTGCCCTGTCTTTTCCACCCCCTACGGCGCTTTGCCGGAGCTGATTGGGCCTGAGTACGGCGCATTGGCCAGCACGGCGCAAGAGCTGGCGGATGCGATACGCAGCCGCGTATTCGATGCGCGCGCCTGCCACGCCTACGCCAAGCAGCGTTTTCATGCGCGCGCCATGGCAGAAACCTATGTGCGGGTGTACGAACGCATTCTCGATGGCGAGCAACTGCACCAGCAAGCGCCGCTGATGCAGGGGCAGGCCCGCAAATTGCCTTGGGTGCAGTGATGTGCTAGTATGCGTTATACGTATAACGCTCTTGGGGGGAATCAGATGCATAAGCGAATGACAATCACGCTCGACGAGGCCGTTTACGAAGGACTGTACCGGACGGTTGGCAAGCGTCGCATGAGTCAATTCATTGAGGATTTGTTGCGCCCGCATGTGGTGGATACGTCGCTTGATGATGGCTACCGGGCGATGGCTGCTGACAAGGAGCGCGAAGCCGAAGCAATGGAATGGTGCAACGCCTTGGCCGGAGATATGGCGGATGCGACGCGGTGAAGTGTGGTGGGTGGAGTTTGATCCGGCGGTTGGCAGCGAAATCCGCAAGACGCGCCCGGCGGTGATCGTAAGCAATGATGCCGCCAACCGCAATCTGTCGCGGGTTGTTGTGGTGCCAGTGACTAGTAATACAGGGCGGCAGTACCCTGGAGAGGCTGTTGTGACTGTGGATGGGCAAAGCAGCAAGGCGATGGTCGATCAAATCATGGCCGCTGACAAATCGCGCCTAAAGAGTCAGCTTGATGCGTTATCCAAAGCGGATATGTTGGCTCTTGAGGATGCCATCAAAGTACACCTAGCACTACCGCGGTAGTGTTTTTTGCGTGCTGCTTGGCAGGCGGGGCCATCAAGCGTGCCAAGGCAGATTGCGCGCGGGATCTTGAATCACGGGGGGCTGGGCGTTGAGTGTTTCTCCGTCCAGCACGCGCTGGTACATCGTGAGGTAGTTGCGTGTCATCGTCTCGACGCTGAAGTGCTGCTTCACGTGGGCATGGCAGGCGCGCGGGTCGAAACGGTTGGTGCGCACGGCTTCGGCCATCTCACTCGCGCTGGCGGATAGAAAGCCGCAGGTTTCGGGCACCAGTTCGGGCAATGAACCGTAGGGGGTAGAAAAAACGGGGCAACCAAAGTACAGGCTTTCAATAATGGCCAGGCCAAAAGGCTCGTGCCAGCGCACGGGAAAGATCAAGCCGCGCGAGCCATTGAGCAGGCTGTTTTTTTGCTCGCCGCCCACCATGCCGTGAAAATGGATTTGGCGCGAGAAGGTGAAGCGAAAGCCGCGTTTGAACTGGAAGCGATCACCGCCCAGCACGTCCAGCTCAACGCCCGCCAGCTTGGCAACTTTAATGGCTCCGCGTACGTTCTTGACGCTCCAGGCGGCCTTACCCAGAAAGTGGTAGCGGCTGCGCGGTCGCTCGAAATCCACCGGGCCATAGGCCTCCCAATCCAGGCCGTTGTACACGTACTCGGCCGAGCCATAGCGACTGGCGTGGTTGCGCGACAAAAACACCGTGTTGCGCGGCAAAGGCTTGGGCTTGCGGGCGTTGCCGTGCTCGGTGACCAGATAGGGGCGATCCAGTTCAACGTGCGGGTTGAACTGGAAATGGGCAATATCCACGTCGTCAGGAATTTGCTCGGCCCAGGGGCGGGCGGTGTCGATCGGCAGCACGCGGCCAAAATCACAGTGTGAGCCGGCTGGCACCAAATAGCTGACCTGGTGCCCCAGTCGTGCCAGCGTTTTGCCCAGATCCCAGATCACGCGCTCGGTGCCGCCGTAGCCGTAAACAGGAATGGGAGAGTTGTTGATCAGCAGAACGTGCATGGCAAATCAGGAAAAAATTCAGGGAATGATGGCAGCTTTGGCCGTCGCAGGCAAGGGCGCTGTGGCGTCGGTTGCTTGGGGGGCGCTGCGGCGTTCAAGCATAGCCATGAGGAAGGCCGCCAGGCAAAAATACATGACCACAGTGCGGCTGCTGGTGATATGGGTATCTGTGAGACCGAAGGAGGCAAACAGCAGCGGCACCATCATGCCGACGGCGCACAGGGTGAGCCGCTCGGCGCGGGCTTGAGGCGGCAGATCGCCCGGTGTGGCACGGGCCGCGCGCCAAAAATACCAGAAGCAGGTGAAATGGCATGTCAGCAGAATTAGCAGCCCGAGCAGGCCACGTTTGGCGGCAGCATCCAGATAGTCGTTGTGAGGGTGGTTGAAATTGGCCAATAAAGGGTCGAGCTGATTTTGCTCCAGTTGTCGGGTGCGCTCGGCATCGTAGCCTTTTTGTGCCCAGCCCAGCAGGGGGCGCTGCTGGGCCAGCGCAGAAGCGAATTGCCACATTTGCATGCGCGCGCCGACAGAGCTGGCGGCATTGCCTTGCTGTTGGTAGTTGTTGATTTCTTGCCGCATGGTTTGCAGGCGTTCGGCCACGGGTGCGTATTGCGCCAGCAGGGCGGCGGTCAGGCCAACGGCCAGTACGACCAAGGCCAGCAGGCGTTTGCTGTGGCGCCCCACATACCACCAGCCCAGAAAGGCCAGCGTGATCAAGCCCGCCAGCCAGGCGCCGCGTGTGCCGGAGAGCACACTGCCGACCACGCCCAAGGTAAACCCTGTAATCAGGAACAACAGAAAGGGAATGCGCCGCGGGTGCTGAAGCGCCACTTGCGTGCCGCACAGGCTGATCAGCGCCAACTGCGTGCAGGTGTCGCCAAATTCGATCGGGTTGATGTAAGTGTCCCCGGCGCGGGGGTAATGCAGAACGTGCACGTGGTAAATGGCAAGTAAACCACAGGCCATGGCGCCTGCCGCAGCACCAATCCAGAGCCCAACGGATTTGGGGGGATAGCGCAGCAGATAGGCGGCGCAAGGAAACAATACGACGAGCTTGAGG
>JAGOGU010000207.1 GCA_017996515.1 Allobrachymonas sp. | reverse complement strand
CACAACGGCATGAGCTTTGTCGATGCCGTGCAAGAGCTGGCCCAGCAGCACGGCATGCAAGTGCCCAACGAGCACAGCAATCCGCAAGAACGCGCCCGCGCAGAAGCCCGCCGCCAGCAGCAGGCCACCTTGAACGATGTGCTGGAAAAAGCCGCGACCCATTACAAAAAGCAGCTCAAGGCCAGCCCGCGCGCCATCGGCTATTTGAAAAATCGCGGCCTCAGCGGTGAAATTGCCGCCCGCTACGGATTGGGCTATGCCCCAGCCACTTGGCGGTATTTGAGTACGGTGTTTGCCGATTACGCCGACCCTTTGCTCGAAGAAAGCGGCCTGGTGATTCACCAGAGTGACGCTGCCGCCCAGCCCGAGCAGGAAGAAAAGCGCTACGACCGCTTTCGCGACCGCATCATGTTCCCGATTCGCAATGTGAAAGGGGCATACATCGGCTTTGGCGGGCGTGTGCTGGGTGATGAAAAACCCAAATACCTCAACTCCCCCGAAACGCCTGTCTTCAGCAAAGGGCACGAGTTGTACGGCCTGTTTGAAGCCCGCACCGCCATGCGTCAACATGGTTTTGCCCTGGTGACCGAAGGCTATATGGACGTGGTGGCGCTGGCGCAAATGGGCTTTGCCAACACGGTGGCGACATTGGGCACGGCCTGCACGCCCGAGCACGTACGCAAACTGTTTCGCTTTACCGATAGCGTCGTCTTCAGCTTCGATGGCGATGCCGCCGGCCGCCGCGCCGCCCACAAGGCGCTGGAGGCTGCCTTGCCGCACGCAACCGACACCCGCAGCATCAAGTTTCTGTTTCTGCCGCCAGAGCACGACCCTGACAGCTACATCCGCAGCCATGGCAACGAGGCATTTGCCGAGCAAATCCAGCAGGCCCTGCCACTGAGCCGCTTTGTGATCGAAGCCGCCCAAGAAGGCTGCGCCCCCCACAGCACCGAAGGCCGCGCCCGCATGGCCAGCCAGGCCGCGCCCATGTGGCAAGCGTTGCCAGACGGCATTTTCAAGCGCCAACTGCTGGGCGAACTGGCCGCGTTGATTCACCTCTCGGCCGAAGAATTGCAGACCCTGTGGGGCGGCAGCGCGCCAGCCCCTTTGCACTCGCCCCCTCCACCAACCCGCGCCAGCCAGCCGCCCGTGGCCGAACACGGTGCCCGCCACGATATTCCTGCTCCCTATGCCGCAACTCGCAGTCGGCGACAACAGCCTGCGGCAGGCGGCAGGCGCCCACGCAGCAGCCGCATTGCGCTGCACACCCATGCCGATCACGTGCTGCGCTATCTGCTGAGCCATATCCAAGCCTGGGATTTGCTCTCGCCCGCCGCGCATGAGGTGCTGCTGCATCAAGCCGCGCCGCACGGCGCCTTCTTTGCCTGGCTTGAGAGCCAATACCTGCACTATGGCGCCCAGCCCTGGAGCGCTCTGCGCATGGCTCTGCAAGACCCGCAGCATGCCGAACTGCTGGAGCTGGCCGAGCGCTTGATGCAATCTGACCACCGTTTGGTCGAGGCCGACCACAGTGAATTTCTGCAAAATGTGCATGCCTTGCAGGTACAGCAGCTCAAGCAGCAGCAGGCCATGGCTTACGCTCAACATGACTTGGCACTAGCTACCCGTTTGGGGCAACAGCTGGCGCAATTGCAGCAACAAGCTGCAAGCGCCTGATCACTACCAAGCGCCAAGCGGCTGGATGCCCCAGATGCATCTGGGCTGCATGCCATAATCTTTTGGCTTTTTCTCGCTCTGTTTTTTCTTTCCATGTCCAGCAGCAATACCCCCCTTCCCGCCTGCATCCGCCCGGACGTCCGGGCCATGCGCGCTTACACCGTCGCCCAGGCGTCTGGCCTGATCAAGCTCGACGCGATGGAAAACCCCTACCCCCTTGCGCCCCAGTTGCAAGCAGCGCTGGGGCAGCGTCTGGCGCAACTGGCCATCAACCGCTACCCCTGCGCTGAAACAGAAACGCTCAAGCAGGCGCTGACCGTGCACTACCAGGCACCAGCCGGTTACGAGGTGATTTTGGGCAATGGCTCGGACGAACTCATTACCCTGCTGGCCTTGACGGTGCTGAAAACCGCACCGGCGCTGCTGCTGGAGCAAACACAAGAAAGCACGCGCCATGCCCAGCCCGCCACCATTCTGGCGCCCCAGCCCAGCTTTGTGATGTACCAGTTCACCGCCCAACTGCTGGGGCTGCAATTTGTGGGCGTGCCGTTGCAAGAGGACTTTCAGCTGGACGAAGCGGCCATGCTGCAAGCCATTGCCCAGCACCGCCCCGAGCTGGTCTTTTTGGCCTACCCCAACAACCCCACGGGCACGCAATGGAATGCTGCCAGCATGCGGCGCATCATCGCCGTCGTGGCGCAATACGGCGGCATAGCCGTGGTGGATGAGGCCTACCAGCCCTTTGCCAGCGCCACCTGGCTGGATGAAATCAAGGTGCAACCACAGGCCAATGCTCATGTCGTCGTCATGCGTACCATGAGCAAGCTGGGGCTGGCTGGCGCCCGCCTGGGCTATCTGTTTGCCCAACAGGCGCTGGCACAGGAAATTGATAAAGTGCGCCCACCTTACAACGTCAGCGTGCTCAACAGTGCCTGCGCGCTGTTCGCGCTGGAAAACGCCTCCGTTTTTGCCGAACAGGCCGCAACCATCCGGGCCGAACGCTCTCGCATCGAGGCCGATTTGCAGCAACACCCGCAGCTACAGGTGTACCCCAGCCAGGGCAACATGATTCTGGTGCGCTGCCTAGGCGCGCCAGAACAGGCCGCGCAGGCGCATGCCGGCATGCAGGCACGCGGCGTGCTGGTGAAAAATGTTTCTACAATGCACCCCATGCTGGCCAACTGCCTGCGCCTGACCGTAGGCACGCCGCAAGAAAACACGGCCATGCTGGCCGCCCTGAAAGAATCCCTATGACATCACCTGCCCCACGCACGGCCAAGGTCAGCCGTCAAACGGCTGAAACAGATATTGCCGTATCCATCAATCTGGACGGCACGGGCGCCGCCCAACTCCAAAGCGGCATCGGCTTTTTGGACCACATGCTCGACCAGATTGCCCGCCACGGCCTGATTGACCTGAACGTGCACTGCAAGGGCGACCTGCATATCGACGGCCACCACACGGTCGAAGATATCGGCATTGCGCTGGGCCAGGC
>JAGOGU010000029.1 GCA_017996515.1 Allobrachymonas sp. | reverse complement strand
GTCAAACGCTTTCAGCTCGAAGGCCAATTACAGGCTGACGGCAGCCGCTACAAAGTGCCGCAAATGGGCTGGAATCAGGTGCGCCAAACGCGCGCCCACCCCCTCTGGCACGGCGTGCCCGATATGAGCTGGTTCTATTTTCTGCACAGCTACTACGCACAACCGGCCCTCCCTGCGCACAGCATGGGCGAGGCCGATTACGGCGGCTGGTACACCGCGGCCATTGCACGCGACAACCTCTTCGCCACGCAATTCCACCCTGAAAAATCTGCCGACATGGGGTTGGCCCTGTACCGCAATTTTTTACACTGGAAGCCCTGAAACCCGATTTTCGCTCTCGTTTTTACTCTGCTTCATTCACTGTCATCCGTATGCTACTCATCCCCGCTATCGATCTGAAAGACGGCCAATGCGTACGCCTGCAACAAGGCGACATGAACAAGGCCACCACCTTCAATACCGACCCGGTTGAACAGGCGTTGCACTGGTTGGAGCAAGGCGCACGCCGCCTGCATCTGGTCGATCTCAACGGCGCGTTTGCCGGCAAGCCCAAAAACCTGGGCGTCGTCAAAGAAATCCTGCAAGAGCTGGAAGATGAAATTCCCGTGCAGATTGGTGGCGGTATTCGCGATCTGGAAACCATCGAGCAATACATCGATGCGGGTATGCGCTATGTCATCATCGGCACCGCCGCAATCAAAGACCCTGCTTTTCTGGCCGATGCCTGCAGCGCTTTCAGCGGCCACATCATCGTGGGGTTGGACGCCAAAGACGGCAAAGCCGCTACCGACGGATGGAGCAAACTGACCCAGCACGATGTTTGCGATCTGGCCAAAAAATACGAAGACCTGGGCGTGGAAAGCATCATCTACACCGACATTGGCCGCGACGGCATGCTCACAGGTATCAATGTAGAAGCAACGGTCAAGCTGGCACAGGCCAGCATCACGCCCGTGATTGCATCAGGCGGCCTGAGCAATATGGCCGACATTCAGGCGCTGTGCCAAGTGGAAGAAGAAGGCGTGCAGGGCGTCATCTGCGGCCGCGCCATTTACAGCGGCGATCTGAATTTTGCCGAGGCACAAGCCTATGCCGACAGCCTGAGCCAATAAGGCTCTTGGCTGCCTCTGCACGCGCACTGGCACGCCTTTCACCTTGCCCCTTGCATGCACGCATCCGCCAACACACAGCCACACCCCACAGGGCTGCCTTCTACCTTGCCGCCTGACTGGCCGGTGTACCGCCTGCACACCCCGCAAGGCGATACGGCCATTGTTTCGCAGCACGGCGCGCAAGTGCTGTCATGGCGCACGGCCGATGGCACAGAGCGCCTATTTCTAAGCCCCGCCATCAACTGGCAAGACGTTGCCCGCCAACACTGCGCCATTCGGGGGGGCATTCCCATCTGCTGGCCGCAATTCAACCGCCGCGGCAAATTACCCAAGCATGGCTTTGCCCGCCTGCTGCCCTGGACCTTGGTGAAACAAAACGCCCACAGCCTGCACCTGCGGTTGCGCCACACCGATGTGCCCCCGGCCTGGCTGCATGATGCGCAAGGCAATGCTTTGTGGCCGCACGCGTTTGAAACCAGTGTGCACATCACGCTGGTACACAATGCCCTGACCTTGCGCCTGCATGTGCGCAACACCGGCCAAAGTGCACTGTCGTTCACCACGGCATTGCACGGTTATCTGGCTGTGCCTGCCATACGCCACTGCGCCATTCACGGCGCGCATGGTCAAACATATTGGGATGCCGTACCGCACGCCAACCCCACGCACCCCGTGCAATACGGCACCATCGGCTTTAGCGGCGAGGTAGATCGCGTTTACCCGGCCTTTACAGCAACCCTCACAGACAACCACGCGCCAACCCTGTGTTCACGCCAGTCGCCCACTCTGGAACAGACGGTTGTCTGGAACCCTGGCGCCAAGCTGTGCGCTCAACTTGCCGATCTGCAAGCCGACAGTTACCAACGCTTTGTGTGCGTGGAAGCCGCGCACATTGACACGTCCGTATCGCTACCGCCCGGCGCCGTTTGGCAGGGCTGGCAAATGTTCCAGGCGTTTCGAGCCCACGAATAAAAACAGCACGCCTTGAGGCGTACTGTTGTGTACCGACAAGCCACTCGGCACATGCGCTTGCTGCACTGCCCTGCAACAAACGCCCGCTGGCAGTTGCCGTATTAACGTGGTGCTTTATGCAGGTTTCTGTGCCTGAAATTCTTTAAAGGCCGCCAGTGCATTGGCCGAATACATGAGAGACGGGCCGCCTCCCATGTACACGGCCATGCCCAGGGTTTCTTCCACCTCTTCCAAGGTGGCGCCAAGCGCCACCAACGCCTTGGCATGAAAGCCGATGCAGGCATCGCAATGTGCAGCAACGCCCAACGCCAGCGCAATCAGCTCTTTGGTCTTTTTGGACAGAGCACCATCGCGCGTGGCCACCGCAGCCATTTCGCCAAAAGCCTTCATCAAATCCGGCTGATCGCTACGCAGCGTAGCCAGATTGGCAGAAATGGCGCGCGTGTGCTCCAGATAGTTGGGAATACCGCTCATGATCGACTCCGTTCTTTCAGTCAGTAAAAACACCTCAAGCCATCCCCTGCTGCCATGCCGGCATCAACCGAACCGGTGTGGCAACAGGCGATTCCGCCCAGCTGCGTTTGTTCAAGCAGCAGGCGTTTGCTCCAGAAAACGCTGTGCATCCAGCGCGGCCATGCAGCCCGTCGCGGCGCTCGTGATCGCCTGACGGTAGATGTGATCTTGCACATCGCCCGCGGCAAACACGCCGGGCACGCTGGTTTGCGTGGCAAAGCCTTGCTGGCCGCTTTGGGTGACGATGTAGCCGTTTTCCAGCTTCAACTGGTCTTTGAAAATATCGGTATTGGGCGCATGGCCAATGGCGATGAAGCAGCCTTGCACGGCAATGTCTTCGGTCGCGCCGTCGGCAACGGCCTTGACGCGCACGGCATTCACACCCTTGTCATCGCCCAGCACTTCATCGAGTGTGGCGTTGAGCTTGAGCACGATCTTGCCTTCTTTGACCTTGTCCATGAGCTTGTCGATCATGATGGCTTCGGCCTTGAAGCTGTTGCGGCGATGAATCAGGTACACCTTGCTGGCGATATTGCTCAGGTACAGGGCCTCTTCCACGGCGGTGTTGCCGCCGCCCACCACGCAAACGTCTTGCCCTTTGTAGAAAAAGCCGTCGCACGTGGCGCAACCGCTCACGCCACGCCCCATAAAGGCTTCTTCAGACGGCAGCCCCAAGTATTTGGCCGATGCCCCGGTGCTGATGATGAGTGTGTCGCAGGTGTATGTGCCGCTGTCGCCCGTGAGCGTAAAGGGGCGCTGCTTCAAGTCCACCGTATGGATGTGATCGAACACGATCTGCGCATTGAAACGCTCCGCATGCTCCAGAAAACGCTGCATCAGCTCGGGGCCTTGCACGCCCTGCACGTCTGCAGGCCAGTTGTCCACTTCCGTGGTGGTCATCAACTGCCCGCCCTGCTCCAGCCCTGTGACCAGCATGGGTTGCAGATTGGCGCGCGCCGCATAAATGGCCGCGGTGTAACCGGCGGGGCCGGAACCAAGAATCAGAACTTTGGCGTGTTGGGGTGTACTCATGGTGATTCCAGATGCTAAAAATTGCGAGATGCGGCCAATTATACCGGCACCTGCAACTTCGCACATCGGCAGCGATAAAAACCATACAGCCTACCCAGATATATTCAATTTTTATGAAATGTTTATCGATCATCGCCGCATGCCGCCATCCAAACAGGCATGGACGCTGAGGGAAGAAAGAAAGTTGCATATCGCCAATCATTTACACTTGCCCCAAGCATGCGCGGATTGTTCCCTGCATGCACACGTTTTTCAGAAAGTTATCATGGCTATCGTCCCCGACATTGATCTGATTCGTCGTGTTCCTTTGTTCAGCGACCTCTCGCCCACCCAATCCAACGCCATCTCGGCCACCCTGCGTAAACAACGCTACAAGCGCGGCGAACCGATCGTGCAACAGGGGCAAATCTCGGGGGCATTGTTCATCATCCTGTCGGGCAAGGCGCGCGTGCTGTCGCAAGACGAGCGTGGGCGCGAGGTCATCATCGCCTCGCTGGATACGGGCGATTGCATCGGCGAAATGAGCCTGATCGATGGCGAGGCACATTCCGCCACCGTGCGTGCCGAAGCACAAACCGATGTGCTGATCCTGGAACGCGACGCTTTCATGCACTGCCTGCGCGAAAACGCCAGCCTGGCAGATGCCATCATGCGTGGACTGGTGCGCCGCCTGCGGCGAGCCGACAAGCAGATTCTTTCGCTGGCGCTGATGGACGTCTATGGCCGCGTACTGAGCACGCTGCAAGACATGGCGCAAGAAGACGCCGATGGCAACAAAGTGCTGCGCAAGAAAGTTTCCCGGCAGGATGTGGCCAAAATGGTGGGCGCATCGCGTGAGATGGTCAGCCGCGTGATGAAACACTTTGAAGAAAACGGCGTGCTCGTGCAGCAGCCGGACGGCACGTTTCTGCTCAAAGGCGGGCAATCGCTGGAGTAAACAGCACCGCAAAAATGCGCGGCCCTTGTACCACCTGCCGCGCACGTATCAGCAGGTAGTGCCCATTCATCCGCATGCATCAGCCGTGCGGAATATGTCGATACACATACAACTCTTTTGTGTGCGTTTGCACACGCCTTGCGTGTGATGTGCATCTTGGTTACAGCATTTGGCCTTTGCATATTGCACAATACGTTCCATATTAAAAAACGCTTTTTGGATGCATAGTTGCAGCGCAATGCAAAAGTATTTTCACTGCCGCGCTTTTCAGTGGCAGATTTTTGCGCCGCTTGTGCACAACACCCTTCATGACATCTTCCGCTCCTTATCTGTTACGCACCGGTAAAACGCCCGAACCCAAGCCTGCTGAGCGCTCATTGCTGGTACGCGTGCTCAAGCGGTTCAGCCAGGAACTTGTGCTGCTGTTCAGCCTGATGGCGCTAGCGGTATGGCTCATCACCCTGCTCAGCCACCACCCGGCTGACCCGGCCTGGAGCACGACCGGCAGCCGCGACTTGCCCAGTAATTGGCTGGGGCAAACGGGCGCGCTGATCTCCGACATCAGCCTGTTCTTTTTGGGGCGTAGCGTGTGGATGCTCTTTTTGGCGCTGGCGCTGGCCTGGTTGCGGCTGCTGCGCGGCTGGGCTCATGCCCGGCAAAGCACCGACATATCGCCATCTGCCCAACTGCCCAAGCCAACGTGGGCGCAACGCCTGTGGCGCAGCCGCACAGCATGGTGCATCGCCCTGTTTCTGCTGCTGCTGGCTTGCTGCGTGCTGGAATGGAGCCGCTTTTACGACCTCAACCCCGCCAGCTTGCCCAATGGCGCCGGTGGCGTACTGGGCGCTTTGATAGGGCCCGTTGCCTTGCGCTGGCTGGGCTTTACGGGTTCGGCCGTGATCGCCATCATGATGCTGCTGGGTTGCATGGCTTGGGTGTTTCGCTTTTCGTGGCTGCGCGTGGCCGAATCGCTGGGTGCGCGAATCGAGAGTTGGTTTACCGCCGCGCGTGAGCGCCGCGAGATGGCTCATGACCTGGCCGTAGGGCAAGAAGCCGCTCGCCAGCGCGAAGCCGTGGTACAGCAAGAGCTGGAGCAACACCACGAAAAACCTGCTGTGCCGGTCGTGATGGAGCGCACCCCTCGCTCCGCTGCCGCAGCTGCCCCCAGCGCGCGCGTAGCGCGTGAGCGTCAGCAAGTCTTGTTCCAGGATCCGAACGACAGCAAGCTGCCGCAGGTCCATTTACTAGACCCTGCGCCAAACAACCCCGAAAGCATCGACCACGACACGCTGGAGATGACCAGCCGCCTGATTGAGAAAAAGCTCAAAGACTTTGGCGTGCAAGTGCGCGTGGTGGCTGCCATGCCCGGCCCCGTGATTACGCGCTACGAAATCGAGCCCGACACCGGCGTCAAAGGCTCGCAAATCGTCAATCTGGCCAAGGATTTGGCACGCGCGCTCAGTCTGGTTTCCATCCGCGTGATCGAAACCATTCCCGGCAAAAACCTGATGGCGCTTGAACTACCCAACGCGCGACGCCAAACCATCCACCTGAGCGAAGTGCTCGGCTCCACCGCCTACCACGAAGGCAAATCGCTACTGACCATGGGGTTGGGCAAAGACATCATCGGCACGCCCGTTGTGGTGGATCTGGCGCGCATGCCGCACGTGCTGGTGGCCGGCACCACGGGCTCGGGCAAATCGGTGGGCATCAACGCCATGATTCTGAGCCTGCTGTACAAAGCCACCGCTGACGAAGTGCGCCTGCTCATGATCGACCCCAAGATGCTGGAAATGAGCGTGTACGAAGGCATTCCGCACCTGCTGGCGCCCGTTGTGACCGACATGAAGCAGGCCGCGCACGGCCTGAACTGGTGCGTGGGCGAAATGGAGCGCCGCTATCGCCTGATGAGCAAACTGGGCGTGCGCAACCTGGCGGGCTACAACGCCCGCATCGAAGAAGCGCGCGCGCGCGAAGAGCTGATCCCCAACCCCTTCAGCCTCACGCCCGAATCGCCCGAGCCGCTGGAACGCCTGCCGCACATCGTGATCGTGATCGACGAGCTGGCCGACCTGATGATGGTGGTGGGCAAAAAAATCGAAGAGCTGATCGCCCGCCTGGCGCAAAAAGCGCGTGCGGCCGGCATCCACCTGATTCTGGCCACCCAGCGCCCCAGTGTGGATGTAATTACCGGCCTCATCAAGGCCAATATCCCCACGCGCATTGCGTTTCAGGTATCGAGCAAGGTCGATAGCCGCACCATCCTCGACCAGATGGGCGCCGAAAACCTGCTGGGGTTGGGTGACATGTTGTATCTGCCCGCAGGCCACGGCCTGCCCACACGGGTACATGGCGCTTTTGTGAGCGATGACGAAGTGCACCGCGTCGTCTCTTTCCTCAAAGAACACGGCGAACCCAACTACATCGAAGGCGTGCTCGAAGGCGGCACGGTCGATGGCGAGGGAAATGTTACAGATAATCCGCTCGGCGGCCTTGGCGGGGGAGAAAAGGACCCCATGTACGACCAGGCAGTGGAAATCGTGCTCAAGAACCGCAAGGCCAGCATCTCGCTGGTACAACGCCACTTGCGCATCGGCTACCAACGCGCCGCGCGCCTGCTCGAAGACATGGAAAACGCCGGCATGGTCAGCAGCATGGGGCACAACGGACAAAGAGAAATCCTCGTGCCCTTGCGCCAGGATGACTGAAACCTGAGTGAACGGGGCCTGCGAACGGTTATTCGGTTCGCACCCACAACTCCCATGATGCCCACGGCACCCATGATGGATGCAGCACGATATTTTGCATTTTTTGAAAGGAAGTCAATTACCCATGGCAGTAATCACTCCCCCCTTTTTGCTGGCAGCCAAAGGCCACCTCAAGGCTGCCGCTGTTTTGGCCACCACCATGGCCTGCTATGGCCTGGCACAGGCCGATGGCTTGTCCGCACTGGATCAGCACCTCAAAACCATGCGCTCGGGCACCGCCAGCTTTACCCAAACCGTCAGCAACGCCAACAAGCCCGGTGCCGTCAAAACCAGCAGCGGGCAGTTTGCCTTCAACCGCCCGCAGCAATTCCGCTTCGACTACACCAAGCCTTTTGCCCAAACCATCGTGGCCGACGGCAAAACCCTGTGGATGTACGACGCCGACCTGAACCAGGTCACGCAACGCCCGCAGGCTGCGGCGCTCAATGCATCGCCCGCCGCACTGGTGGCCTCCAGCAACAGCGTGGCCGCCCTGCAAAAACAGTTCCGGCTCGAAAACGCCCCGGCCAAAGACAAGCTGGAATGGGTCAAAGCCGTGCCGCGCCAGGCCGACACACAAATCAAGGATGTGATGATCGGTTTTGACAACGGCCAACTGCGCCGTCTGGAAATCTTGGACAGTTTCGGCCAGCGTTCGGTCATGGAATTTGGCCCGTTCAGCACCAAAGCGGCACAGGCCAGCTTCCGCTTCACGCCACCAGCGGGCGCAGACGTCGTTCGCGGCCAATAAACCTGCATACGCCATCATGCCCGCCGCATTGCGACCGGCCGTATCACGGGCGTGATGAGCGGGTATGGTGAAGAATGTTACAGACGGACTGAATGGTACATTTCTAGCGGCGCATTGTTGATTGCGCGCCACCTGCAACATCCCTCCTCACAACAAAATTCACAATAAAAAAGCAGCAACATGGTTGATGAAAAGCCTCCCTCCCCCGCCGCAAACACACTCCGCCCCCGCCGCAAAGGCGGCACGCTCGTAAGCGCCAGCCTCAACTCGCTGGACGGCTTGCGCGTACTCATCCGGGAACGCGCCGCCCGGCGCGAACTGCTGCTGATCGCAGCCACAGGTGTGGTGTATGCTCTGTGGCCCACCTTGCACACCCTGATGCTGCTGGTGTTGGCCTTTGTGCTGCTGGCCGTCGAGGCGCTCAACACCGCCATCGAAGTGCTGTGCGACCACGTCACCCCAGAGATTCATCCCGCCATCAAAAAAGCCAAAGACCTGGGATCAGTCGCCATCTTCATCATCTGCTGCGCCATGGTGCTGGTGGCCGTGCTGGCGCTTGCCCATTTTTGCGGGTTACTCAATCACCGCTAATGATTGTGCGAATGATTGCTCGCGCAGCCCGATCGCCAGAAAAGAGGGTTGCGCATGGCCTGAATAGTAATGAGCGGTTAAAAGACCACTGCCTTTCAATCGCCAATAGTGTCAGAGAGCCTGCATTTTCAGGAACAGCATGCCCTCTGTGCCACAATGCAGGCCATCTTGTTTACAACATGATGAATTGCATGAGTACATCGTCTTCTTATCCCCACCCCATTCTTGCCCGCGAGGGCTGGCCTTTTATTGCCTTGGCATGTGTGCTGGCGGTGGGCATGCAGTGGTGGCAGGGCTTTTGGTATGCGCTGCCGTTTTGGCTGATTCTGCTGTTTGTGGTGCAGTTTTTTCGCGATCCGCCCCGCAATGTGCCCCAGCAGCCCGATGTGGTGCTCAGCCCGGCAGACGGCCGCATTGTCAAGGTCGAAATCGTGCGCGACCCTTACGCCAACCGCGAGGCTTTGCTGATCAGCGTGTTCATGAATGTGTTCAATGTGCACAGCAACCGCTCATCCGTGCAGGGTACGGTGCAGCAGGTACAGTACTTTCCCGGCAGTTTTGTCAATGCCGATCTGGACAAGGCATCGACCGAGAACGAGCGCAATGCCGTGGTGATTGACAGCAACGGCACGACCGTGACACTGGTGCAAGTGGCGGGGCTGATTGCGCGGCGCATTTTGTGCTACGTGAAACCGGGCGATGTGCTGCAACGCGGCCAGCGCTATGGCTTTATCCGTTTCGGCTCGCGCGTGGATGTGTATTTGCCGACCGATGCGCAGCCCCTGGTTGCACCAGGCGAAAAGGTGTCTGCAACCACGACGGTACTGGCGCAACTGGCGCCAAAGTAACCACCGCCGACCAAGCGAGGCTTGACCAGCTTGATCGGTTGCGTCTGAGGCTGCTTCTGCACGATCTGCCAGAATCGCTGCAGCGCTGCAAACTGCTGAACATCCCCACCAGCGCTTTTTTCGGCTGCCCGACGAAATTTTTTGCCGGCAAAGAAGCTTGTGTCAGCAAGTTGCTACAGCAAAAATACGGCGCCGCATTTGAAGCGTTGGTACGGCAAATGCGCGCCATGCGACGAGCCAAAGAGATGACAAATCGTGCGGCAAGGCGAAGCCAGCGCTGTCGCCTTTTTATTTGAAGTGACTATGCAATGATGAAAAAACCATTTCCCCGCCTTTTACCGGCTCTGCTCTTGGGCGCCATACTCAGTGCCTGTAAACCCGCACCGTCCGCAGACACCGCCAGTACGCCGGCAGCCATTGCAGATGACTCTGTCACCGTACAACTGTGGGTGGATAAGCTAAAAATCGCATCGGTAAACTATATTGGAATCATAAGCATGGGGAAAGGCCAGGCAATCAGTGAAACTGACGTCCAATGCCTGCTAAGTGATGATGCCGACAATGTCTATCGTGATGATGTCAAAGCGCGGCTATTGCAGGCAGTGGGAGCGGATGGGCTGGCTTATGCCGATGGTTTTTACAAAAGCAGTGCAGGGCAAAAAATGATTGAACCCACCATAGTGACCTTGCGTGCCCTGCGAGCGGGAAGCGATTCCTCCTACCAAAGGGGCGAGCTGCCTGCGCCGACTATGGAAGAAGAGCGTTTGGCACAGAAATTTGCCGCGAGCGATGTCGCGCAAAAGATATCGCAGGCGTTTCTTGATGCCCCTATTGAAATTGATCGCAGTGGCGTGCTATCTCCATCTGATGATCGAGGCACATGGCAAACGCAAGCCCAATACGACGCACAAAAAAAACGCTGTGGGATTAAGCCATAAGCCGTGCTGCGCCCTTTGCGACACCCAGAGCACACCACGCTACACAGGCTACTAAAACCCAACAAGACATCCATATTCTCTTTAAACAAAAATGCGGCAATACAGCGAGCCTAAGGACAGTACGAGTAGTACGATAAGGCGAAGCCTGCGCTGTCGCTTTTTTATTTGAAGTGCCTATATCTGCCAGCACAGCATCCGCCATATGACCTTGATGCTGCAGCTGATCCACCAAGCGGCGTGGCGCGGGGTGATCTGGTGGCCGCCGTACCGGCACAGTAGTTTATTCATCTGATGGGCAGCGTAGTAGTCACCACCATGGGTATCGACGCGCACCTAAATGCCGTCGACTGCTGCCCGATGATTTTGCCCGCGATTTATGCTTTCCGCACGCGATAGCTAATCGCTTATAAACACCCAAAGATGTACGCTCCAACCACATCCGGGGAAATGGTAAACATTTGCAACATCATACTTTCCCCTCCCCAACATTCAGCTAAACTGGACAAGTGTCCAATAATTCTTTCAACCGTGGATTGCAGACAGCACAGTCCCCTTCCACCTCGATCTGCACCCAATTGCTGCGAACTGGTTTGTGTCTCTCTCAGCATGATTACAGCAATAACCTGTCGTGCATCCGCCAACGCAGACAGCATCGCTTTACCCGTTCGAATTTCCTCTCGTTTGCATGTTTTGTTTGATTTCAGCAAATGTTTCAGTTAGATTGGACGCTTGTCCAATTTTCAAAAAAACCTTATGTCATCTTCAGCCCGCGAACAATTTATCGAAGCCGGTATGCATCTTTACCCTCAATATGGCTACCGCCAGCTTTCGGTGCGTTTGCTGGCGGCGGAAACCGGCCTCAGTTCCGGCATGTTTCACCATTTGTTTGCCAGCAA
>JAGOGU010000206.1 GCA_017996515.1 Allobrachymonas sp. | reverse complement strand
AACGCGATGCCAGGTTATGGCAGAAAGGCTAGGCAGAACTGCCATCACACGCGCTGCAAGCCGTGCAGGCTGCAGCGCAACGAGCATGCTCAGCCCCGCCAGGGCCATGCTCCCCGGTCTGACTGACCTGTGGTGATGGTGAAGTGAAAAAACATGATGGGGCGTAGTCTATCAAACAAACCAGGCCAACGCGGCAGCGGCGCTCAAACCCAACACGGCGCCGCAGCCCGTTTCAGCGCACGCTGCGCAGATCGGCCAGGCTGTGCAAATAGCCTTGGGCGGGCACGCCTTCGATCGGGTTGCCGTGGTTGTAGCCATAGCGCACCAGCAGCACGGGCGAGCCCGCGCCGTGCGCGGCTTCGGAATCATTGACCGAATCGCCGATCATCAGCGCCTGCGCGGGCGCGCAACCCAATATCCGTGCCGTTTCGATCAATGGCAGGGGATCGGGCTTGCGGCGCGCAAACGCATCGCCGCCATGCACGCAGGCAAAGTAATGCACCACGCCCAGCGTCTGCAACAAGGCGCTGGCATGCTGCGTGGGCTTGTTGGTGATGCAGGCCAGCGGCAAGCCTGCGGCATGCAGCTGCTCCAGCCCCTGCTGCACGCCGGGGTAAAGGTGGCTGGCCTGCCCATTGATGCGGTGGTAATGCTGCTGGTAGCTGGCGTGCGCTTGCTCGTATAACGCCTCATCCAGCTCGCCGTTTACCATGCCATTTTTCCCCAACCCCAGATGCAGCAAGGTTTGGCGGATGAGATAGGGCGAGCCTTTGCCCACCGTGCGCGCGATAAAGGCGGGCTCCACGCGCGGCCAGCCTTGTTCGGCCAGCATGTTGTTGAGCGCCAGATCAAAGTCACCCAAGGTATTGACCAAGGTGCCGTCCAGATCGAGCATGACGGCCTGCGCCGGTATCGCTTGGGCGCAATCGGGATAGGTCAGACAAACGGCGGTGCGGGCTGCGGGCATGCTGGGCTTTCTGGATACGGAAGGTACAGGATGGTTGGGCGCGTGGCTTGCGCCACAGGCGCCACGGAAGAAAGCGCCCACAATACACGATCTGCTTGGCCGCACCGCCACACGTGCGCTTGATCGCCCCACGCCATGCCCGGCTTTGCCCTGCTGGCAACCATTGCACTTATTCCGTTACGGCTATTCCGTTGCGGTTATTTCTGCACCTGCCTTTGATCTTCCCCTTGCGCCTGCGCCCAGGCCACATGCTCGCGCACCAGATCTTCGGGGTGCTGGGCCTGTTGCTGCAAGGCCTGCTGAATGGCCTGTGTCTGCTGCGCATCGCCCTGCTGCGCGGCCTGACGCAAGGCATTGCCCAGCGCCACGGCCAGATTGCGCAACCACCGCACATGGCCGATGCGGCGAATGGGGCTGCCTTCGGTGCGCCGCAAAAATGTGGCCTCATCCCATTGCCACAGTTGCAGCAACGTGGCGCTGCCCCAATCGTTGCGCTCGTCAAAATCGGGCAAATGGCTGCGACGGGCAAACTTGTTCCAGGGGCATGCCAATTGACAATCATCGCAGCCGTAAATGCGGTTGCCGATCAAGGGGCGCAACTCAGGCGCAATCGCCCCGTGGTGCTCGATCGTGAGGTAGGAAATACACCGCCGCGCATCCAGCCGATACGGGGCAATGATGGCCTGCGTCGGGCAGGCCGTGATGCAGGCCGTGCACTGCCCGCAGTAACTGTTGTGCGCGAGCGGCGACGTCACCGGCAGCGGCAGGTCGGTAAAAATTTCTCCCAAAAAAAAGGTCGAACCCGCTTCGCGATTCAGCAACAGGGTGTGTTTGCCGCGCCAACCTTGCGCGCTGCGGCGAGCCAATTCGGCCTCCAGCACAGGAGCCGAATCGGTAAACACGCGGTAGCCCATGCCGCCCACATGCTGCTCGATGCAACCGGCCAATTGCTGCAAGCGGGCGCGCATGATCTTGTGGTAATCGCGCCCCCGGGCATAGACCGACACCACCGCTTCGCCCGGCTGCAACAGGCGCTGCTGCTCGCGCTGGCGCCAATCGGCAGGCGTGGCGGCGGGCAGATAGTCCATGCGCGCAGTTATCACCCGCACCGTGCCCGGTACCAGCTCGGCCGGCCGGGCGCGTTTCAGCCCATGCGCCGCCATGTAGTGCATATCGCCATGAAAGCCCTGCGCCAGCCACGCCAGCAGCCCCGGCTCGGCGCTGCGCAAGTCCACATCGGCCACGCCGATGCTGCCAAAGCCCAGTGTCGCGGCCTCTTGCCGAATCGTGGACAATAAAGCCTCGCCATCGGCCGCCGCAAGGGCTGCGCGATGCGTGCCGGACGCCGACTCAACGGCAGAGCTGGGGAAAGAATGGGATGCGGACATGACAGGACACCTTGCATGATTGTAAAAACCTTCGCTTGGGAAGACGAAGCTGCCACGGCCGCTTTTGCCACGCGCCTGGCACAGCACTGGCAGGCACGGCCGCAAGATGCCGATATGCTGATCTTTTTGCATGGCGATTTGGGCGCTGGCAAAACCACATTCACACGCCACCTGCTGCGCGCGCTGGGCGTGCAAGGCCGCATCAAAAGCCCCACCTTTGCCGTGGCAGAAACCTACCAGATCACCGCGCCGCACCCGCTGACCATTTGGCATTGCGATTTTTACCGCTTTGACGACCCGCGTGAATGGGAAGACAGCGGCCTGCGCGACCTGTTTGCCAGCGCCGGCGTCAAGCTGGTGGAATGGCCCGAAAAAGCTGGCACGCTGCTGCCTCAAGCCGATTGGGATGTGCAGCTGCACGCCGACAACGACACCGCGCGCACCGCACGCATCACCGCCAACAGCCCGCGCGGCAGCACCGTATTGCAAAGGATGGCGCAAGCATGACGATGCCCAACAAGCCGACTACACCCCAGTCCTTCAACCCCACGCGCCGCACCCTGCTGAAATGGACGGGGCTGCTTGCCGTAACCGGCCTGCCACAACTGGCCCACGCCGCCGAAGTGGTGGCCGTGCGCATCTGGCCCGCGCAAGACTACACCCGCATCACGCTCGAATCAGATGGCGCGCTGCAATACACCCAAACCTTTTACACCGACCCGCCCCGCCTGGGCGTGGACATTACCGGCATCACGCTCACGCCCACCCTGCGCAGCCTGGTGGACAAGCTGCGCCCCGACGACCCCAACGTCGCCCGCATCCGCGT
>JAGOGU010000205.1 GCA_017996515.1 Allobrachymonas sp. | reverse complement strand
CGCATTCCCAATCTGTTTCGCCGCCTGTTTGCCGAAGGGGCATTCAGCCAGGCGTTTGTGCCCGTACTGGCGACCACGCGCGAAACAGAAGGCGATGACGCCACGCGCCTGATGATCAACCGCGTAGCGACCGTGCTGTTTGCCGTGCTGATGGTGTTTTGCCTGCTGGGAGTGATCAGTGCGCCGCTGCTGGTGTGGGCCATGGCCAAAGGCTTGCGCCGTTACCCGGAAGGCTACGACGCCGCCGTGGTGATGACGCGCTGGATTTTTCCCTACATCGGCTTCATGTCGCTCACAGCGCTGGCTGCAGGCGTACTCAACACCTGGAAGCGTTTTGCCGTTTCGGCCATTTCACCGGTGTTTCTCAACATCACCATGATTCTGTCCGCTTGGCTGGGCGCACCCCTGTTTGCCCGTTGGGGTCTGCAGCCCATTTATGCGCTGTGCATTGGCGTGATGAGCGGCGGCATTTTGCAGTTGGGTGTGCAATTGCTGGCACTGCATCGCATCCAGATGCTGCCGCGCATCGGCCTGGGCATGCAGGCCATGCGGCAAGCGCTGGCCGATCCGCACACGCGGCGCATCGGCGCGCTGATGCCACCCGCGATTCTGGGTGTGAGTGTGGCGCAGATCTCGCTGTTGATCAACACCCAAATCGCTTCGCACCTGGCCGCAGGCAGCGTGAGTTGGCTCAGTTATGCCGACCGGCTGATGGAGTTTCCCACATCGCTACTGGGCGTAGCCATGGGCACGGTGCTCATGCCCCAATTGGCGGCAGCACAGGCGGCGGGCGATCACAAGGGCTACTCTGCCATGCTGGACTGGGCGTTGCGCTCCATCACGCTTATGGCAGTACCTTGCGCTGCGGCCCTGATCACATTTGCGCGGCCGATGGTGAGTGTGCTGTATCAAAGCGGCGCTTTTGGCCCGAGCGATGTAGAGCAAACTGCTGCTGCACTCATGGGCTATGGGGTAGGACTGTTGGGAATGATCGCCATCAAGATTCTCGGCCCAGCCTACTACGCGCGGCAGGACATCAAAACCCCTGTCAAAATTGCCATTGGCGTGTTGATTGCCACGCAGTTAATGAATCTAATTTTTGTGCCCAAATTGGCAGCAGGTGGCCTATCGCTATCGATCGGGCTGGCCTCGCTCGTCAACGCCGGAACACTGCTGTTTTTGCTGCTTCGCCGCAAAATTTACACCCCCGAAAAAGGCTGGGCCCGCTTCACCCTGCAAGTGGTGGCCGCCACCCTGCTGTTGATGGCCTTTTTGCTCTGGGCCGATGAAAGCCTGCAATGGGTCACAGCCAGCCGCATACAGCGCCTGTGGCAATTCGTTTTGGTATGCTTGGGTGCAGGCGCAATTTATTTTGGCGTATTGAGGATTACTGGCTTCAAATTGCTGAACCAAATCCGGCAGTAATGGCTGCTCCCGCCTTTGCCTGAATCCCAAGCACCTGTATGCTTCTGCGCCATTCTGCGGCTGCCATGGGGTGCAATGGCTATGGCCTCTTTTTAACGGCCCTGACTCATGACGGAAACCAGTGCTTCTTCTTTTGCCCCCTTGCGCAACGACACCTTCTTGCGCGCCTGCCAAGGCCAAGCCACCGCTTACACCCCCGTTTGGCTCATGCGCCAGGCCGGGCGTTACCTGCCCGAATACCGCGCCCTGCGCGCACAGGCAGGCAGTTTCATGGCGCTGGCAAGCAACCCGCAGCTGGCGGCCGAAGCCACGCTGCAACCGCTGGAGCGTTACCCGCTGGATGCCGCCATTCTGTTCAGCGACATTCTGACGGTGCCCGATGCCATGGGGCTGGGCCTGTCGTTTCAGCAGGGCGAAGGCCCGCAGTTCGCCCACCCCGTACGGCACGAAGACGATGTGGCCCGTCTGGCCGTGCCCGATATGGAACGCCTGCGCTATGTATTTGATGCCGCGCGCTGCGCGCGCCACGCCTTGCAAGGCCGCGCGCCGCTCATCGGCTTTGCGGGCAGCCCCTGGACGCTGGCTTGCTACATGGTCCAAGGCGGCAGCAGCACCAATTACCACACCATCAAGCAGCTGCTCTACACCCGACCGGATTTGCTGCACCGCATCCTCGCCATCAATGCCGACAGCGTCGCTCTGTACCTGAACGAACAAATCCGAGCCGGTGCGCAAGCCGTGATGCTGTTTGACAGCTGGGGCGGCGTGCTGGCCGATGGCGCTTTCCAGACCTTTAGCCTGTCCTACACCGCGCGTGTGCTGCAACAGCTGCAACGCACGGGGGCTGACGGCCAGGCCGTGCCGCGCATCGTCTTTACCAAAGGCGGCGGGCAATGGCTGCCCGCGATGCGTGCGCTGGATTGTGATGTGCTGGGGGTGGACTGGGCCGTCAACCTGGCTGCCGCCCGCGCCCTATTGAATGCGGATGACACCCGCCCGCCCCAATCCCTGCAAGGCAACCTCGACCCGGCAGTGCTGCTGACTGCGCCCGATGTGATTGCACGCGAAGTGCACGGCGTGCTCGACGCCTTTGGCGCGCCTGCACAAACGCCACCCACAGCGCGCAGCTGCCAGCACATCTTCAATCTGGGCCACGGCATCAACCAACACACCCCGCCCGACCATGTGGCGACGCTGGTCGATACCGTGCACCAGTATTCGCGCACGCTGCGCGGCGCTCAATCCGTTTCTTGATTCGTGTCTTGGTCTGCCGCTTGATCTGCTGCTTGATCCGGCACACACCCTGAATCTTGCGCATCAGCCACAGCATCTGCATCACGCCGGATTGCCTCATCCCCCTGGCGATGCGCCCGCGGATGCGTGGCGTCATACACCTTGGCCAGATGCTGAAAATCCAGCCGAGTATAAATTTGCGTGGTGCTGATGTTGGCGTGGCCGAGCAGCTCTTGCACCGCGCGCAAATCGCCGCTGCTTTGCAACAAGTGGCTGGCGAAAGAATGGCGCAGCATGTGCGGGTGCACCGGCACAGGCAACCCGGCCTGCTGGCTGCGCTGGCGCAATTGCTGCCAGATGGCCTGCGCCGTCAGCCGCGTGCCATTGCGCCCAATCAGCAAGGCGGGCGTATGGGCCGCCTTGGCAAGGGTGGCGCGCAAGGCCAGCCACTGCCGCGCTTTTTCAACAGCCACGCGGCCAAGCGGCACACTGCGGCGCTTGCTGCCCTTGCCCAAGCCCATGTGT
>JAGOGU010000204.1 GCA_017996515.1 Allobrachymonas sp. | reverse complement strand
ATTTTTCTGCCCGGCGGCAGCGATGCCATCGTGCGCGGCGGGCGCTACGACGAGGTAGGCGCCGCATATGGCCGCACACGGCCAGCCGTGGGTTTCAGTCTGGATGTCAAATCGCTGGCGCAATATGCCGCACCCCGCGCCCAAGCAGCCGCCATTTGCGCCGTTTGGGAAAACTCGGCCGATTGGCTGGAAGCCGTGCAGGCCTTGCGCCGCCAAGGCGAAATCGTGGTGGTGACCCTGCCCTGCCAAGCCCCGCAAACGCCAGAGCTTGTCTGGTGTGACCGCATTCTGACGCGGCAAAACGGTGTTTGGTGCACACAGCCGATGCAATCGGCTTGAGCCACAAGCTCCACACACGCTGCCCGAAAAATTTTTCTGTTTTGCAAAGGATACAAGTCGCATGAACAACACCACTCAAGGTTCACCAGCCAAAGGGCGTAACGTTGTGGTCGTGGGCGCCCAATGGGGCGATGAAGGCAAAGGCAAATTGGTGGACTGGCTGTGCGAAACGGCCGATGCCGTCGCCCGCTTTCACGGTGGGCACAATGCCGGCCATACCTTGGTTATCAACGGCAAAAAAACCGCCTTGCACCTGATTCCCAGCGGCGTAATGCGCCCCCAGGCCATTTGCTACATCGGCAATGGCGTGGTACTCTCACCCACCAAGCTGATCGAAGAGATTACCGGGCTGGAAGCCGCTGGCGTAGAAGTGCGCTCGCGCCTGCGCATCAGCGAAGCCTGCCCGCTGATTCTGCCGCTGCATTCGGCGCTGGATATTGCCCGTGAAGCGGCACGTGGCCGCGCGGGGCAAGAAAAAATCGGCACCACCGGTCGTGGCATTGGCCCCACTTACGAAGACAAAGTGGCACGCCGCGCCCTGCGCGCCCAAGACCTGCGCTACCCAGAACGCTTCGCGGCCAAACTGCGCGAACTGACCGACTATTACAACCACCTGCTGCGCACCTGGTTGCAAGCCGCTCAGGTGGATTTTGGCCCGGCGCTGGCGCCTTACCTCGTCAATGGTCAGCTGCAATACGACGTGATGCTGCAAGAGGCCATGCAGCAGGCCGAAATCATCCGCCCCATGCTGGCGGACGTTTCGCGCGAGATCAACGCCGCGCATCAGGCCAAGGCCAATATCCTGTTCGAAGGCGCGCAAGGCACGCTGCTGGACGTGGATCATGGCACTTACCCCTTTGTCACGTCCAGCAATTGCGTGGCAGGCAATGCCGCTGTGGGCACGGGCGTTGGCCCCAATCTGCTGCATTACGTGCTGGGCATTACCAAAGCCTATTGCACCCGCGTGGGCGGCGGCCCCTTCCCCACCGAACTGGATTGGGACAGCCCCGGCACTCCCGGCTACCACATGGCCACCGTGGGCGCCGAAAAAGGCACCACCACTGGCCGCAGCCGCCGTTGCGGCTGGTTTGATGCCGCCCTGCTCAAGCGCAGCGCCCAACTCAACGGCCTGACCGGGCTGTGCATCACCAAGCTCGATGTGCTGGATGGCCTGAGCGAGCTCAAGCTGTGTACCGGCTATACGCTCGATGGCGAAACCATCGACATCCTGCCCTTGGGCGCGGAAGAAATTGCCCGTTGCACGCCAATTTACGAAACGCTGCCTGGCTGGAGCGAGTCCACCGTGGGCGTGACCGAATACGATCGGCTGCCTATGGCTGCGCGCCAGTATCTGGAACGCATCGAAGCCATCAGCGGCGTGCCGGTGCATCTGATTTCTACCAGTCCCGATCGGGCGCACACCATCATGCGGCACCACCCCTTTGCCGCTGCCTGAAACTCGCCCAGCAGCGCGTGTCTGTGACTGTGATTTCGTCATAGCAGCGCTGCCGCACCGTTATTTTTTCGTTCGTTCTACCCCTCAACTCTTTTAGCTGAAAGCGCATCATGTTGACCGAAAACGGCAAACACCTCTATGTCAGTCACGAGAGATACCATCACCTCATCGAAAAACTCGCCCTCATGGTGTACGAATCCGGTTGGCAGTTCGACACCATCTTGTGCCTGGCGCGCGGTGGCGTGCGGCCGGGCGATATTCTGAGCCGTATTTTCAACCTGCCGCTGGCCATCATGTCCACCAGCTCTTACCGCGACGACCACGGCACCAAGCAAGGCCACCTCGACATTGCCCACTACATCACCACGCCCAAAGGGCAAATTGCCGGTCGGGTGCTGCTGGTGGACGATCTGGCCGATTCCGGCAAAACCCTGCACGAAGTGGTGCAGATGCTGCGCGCCAAATACCCTGCCATTACCGATATGCGCACGGCCGTGCTCTGGACCAAGGGCGTTTCGAGCTTTGCGCCCGACTATTCGGTGGAGCACCTGCCCACCAGCCCGTGGATCCACCAGCCGTTCGAGGCTTACGACAACATGCCGCCCCAGCAACTACAAGAGAAGCATGCCAAAGCCAACAACGCTTGAATATTTTCTGATTCACAGTCACGCCACACAGCACAGCGCTTGCGCAAGATTCGTACAACCCGTTCAGCCATGAAAAAATACCCCATTACCCAGCTGATCCACCATTCTTACCAACCACCAGCCGATTTTGAAGCCGCCCAACCGCCGGTGTACAAGGCATCGACCATCTTCCTGCCCAATATCGCCGCATCGCGCAGCCGCGGCCCGCTGGACCGAGGCACCTACACCTACGGTACGCACGGCACCCCCACCAGTTATGTGCTGGAACAACGCCTTTGTGCACTGGAAGGCGGCAAGCACTGCCTGCTGGTGCCCAGTGGCCTGGCGGCCATTGCCTGCGTCAACCTGGCATTGCTCAACCCAGGCGACGAAGTGCTGCTGCCCGACAATGTCTATGGCCCCAACAAGGATTTGGCCATCAAAGAACTGCAGCGTTGGGGCATTCGGCACAGCTGCTACGAGGCAACAGACATCAACGATCTGGCCAAAAAAATCACCCCGGCAACCAAACTGGTGTGGCTGGAAGCTGCCGGCTCCATCACGCTGGAGTTTCCCGACCTGACGGCTCTGGTCGAACTGTGCCGCAGCAAGGGCATCACCACCGCGCTGGATAACACCTGGGGCGCGGGCATTGCCTTTTCGCCATTCGACCTCAAACGCAGCGGTGATGACGCAGCCTTGGGAGTCGATATTTCGGTGCATGCCCTCACCAAATATCCCAGCGGTGTCGCCCATGTGTTGATG
>JAGOGU010000203.1 GCA_017996515.1 Allobrachymonas sp. | reverse complement strand
TGGTGGGACACTTCAGATGTGCTCGACCGCATCGTTGGCGGCATCGCCCTGCGCCACCCCGCAGTCAATGCCACTTTGCTGGATTGGAGCCAAAGCGACAACATCTGGCTGCGCCGCGTCGCCATTGATCACCAGCTGTTGCGCAAAGGGCAAACCGATACCGCGCTGTTGGAAGCCATCATCCGCTACAATCTGGAGCAGAAAGAGTTTTTCATCAACAAGGCCATCGGCTGGGCGCTGCGCGATTACAGCAAAACCAACCCGGCATGGGTGCGCCGATTCATTGATACCTATGGCGACAGAATGGTGAAGTTGAGTTTGCGCGAAGCCCAAAAATACCTGCCGCCCTCTGCATGAAAATACACGCCATGAATACACACACCATCTACCTTGCCGGCGGCTGTTTCTGGGGCGTGGAAGCCTATTTCCAGCGCATCCCCGGCGTGGTGGATGCCGTTTCCGGCTACGCCAACGGCCAGACCGAAAACCCTTCTTACGAAGACGTGGTGCGCCGCAACACGGGCCATGCCGAAACCGTCCAAGTCATCTACGACGCAGATCGGCTCAGCCTCGACGACATCTTGCAATACTATTTCCGCGTCATTGACCCCACCAGCCTCAACCAACAGGGCAACGATCGCGGCACCCAATACCGCACCGGCGTGTATTACACCGATGTGGCTGATAAAGCCGTGATTGAGGCAGCTTTGCAGCAAGAGCAACAAAAATATGCCCAGCCGTTGGTGGTCGAAAATCTACCGCTCAAACACTTTTACGCAGCCGAGGCATACCACCAGGACTACCTGATGAAAAATCCCAACGGCTACTGCCACATCGACATCCGCAAGGCCGACGAACCGCTGCCCGGCAAGGCGGCGGTGCCAAGCAAAGGCTTTGATGCCGCCAGCTACCGCAAACCCGACGACGCGACGCTCAAAAACCGCTTAACCGCCGAGCAATACCGCGTCACCCAACAAAGCGGCACCGAATACGCCTTCAGCCATGCATACGACCACCTGTTTGCGCCCGGCATTTATGTGGATATCGTCAGCGGCGAGCCCTTGTTCAGCTCTGCCGACAAATTCGACTCGGGTTGCGGCTGGCCGAGCTTCACCCGCCCCATCGCAGCGGAGGCTGTGACCGAGCACGCCGATTGCAGCCACAACATGCGCCGCGTGGAAGTGCGCAGCCGCGCCGCCGATTCGCACCTGGGGCATGTGTTTCCAGACGGTCCGCGCGCGCAAGGCGGCCTGCGCTACTGCATCAACGGCGCCAGCCTGAAATTCATTCCGCTGGAGCAAATGGATGCCGCAGGCTACGACTATTTGAAGTCGTGGGTGGAGCCATCAAGCGGAACGGAATAAGCCGCTGGATTCTCGGATAGCTTGAGGCAGGGTCGCAGCAGCGTGCGTGCATCAGAAAGGCCGATCGCTTTTGACGCAGGCTCTGGCAAATCGCGCTACGATTGCTGTGATTCAACGGGTTTTTTGTATTGCTTACCCATGCACCCATCCTCTTCTTCTCTTTCTTTTTTTCTGGCGCTCGACACCAGTACCGATGTGCTCAGCATTGCGCTGGGCGCTGCCGTGGATACGGATGGTGCGGCGCCGGTGTGGCAATACACCGGCCCGGGGTCGAGCCATTCGTCTGCCACCTTGATTCCTGAAACGATGCGCTTGCTGGCGCAGGCTGATGTGCGCTTGCAGGATGTGCAGGCGTTGGTGGTGGGCATGGGGCCGGGGTCGTTCACGGGCTTGCGCACGGCCTGCGCTGTGGCGCAGGGGCTGGCCTTGGGGTCGGGCGTGCCCGTGTTGCCGGTAAGCACATTGCTGGCGGTGGCAGAAGATTGGCGCCATCGGCAGGCGGCGCATGTGCCGCAGGGCAGGGTGTGGGCGTTGCTGGATGCGCGCATGGACGAGATCTATGCCGCGTGCTGGCAGTGGCAGACAGATGCACAGGCAGATACAACGGATGCGGACGCAGAGTCGGTGCAATGGCAGTGCTTGCATGCGCCGGTTCTGGTTGCGCCCGAAGATGTGCTGGCCTTGCCGGGGCTGGAGGCGCAAGATGCGCTGGCGGGCAATGTGCAGGCGGTGTATGGCGCGCGTTTGCCGCGGCCTGTCGCGGCGGCCATGCCTACGGCAGAAGCGTTGCTGCGGCTGGCGCCTGCGTTGTGGCGCCAGGGCAAGGCGGTCGATGCGGCCTTGCTGCTGCCACAGTATGTGCGCGACAAGGTGGCGCAAACCACAGCCGAACGCGCGGCAGCGCAGGAGGCACGCCAGGCTCAGGCTTGAGCCGATTCAGCGCAAGTGAAGGACTGCCACGCATGAGCACGCAGCGCCCCGATCATTCCACGCAGGCACTGTCCGAAGCAATGCCGCAGGGAGGCATGGCAGGAGCGGCGTCGGCCATCACGTTGGCGACTGCAACGGTTGAGGATGTGGATGCCATCCTGCAAGTCGAGCAGGCGGCTTATCCGATGCCGTGGTCGCGCGCCAGTTTTTTGGATGTTCTGGCGCGGCAGGGCACAGGCTGTGGCGACTATGTGGTGCAGCTGCTGTGGGCGGCGCCAGCATCAGCGCAAGAACCAGTAGAAGCGGCAAAGGCTGCACAGCCCGCGGTGTTGCAGGGCTATTTCGTGGCGCTGCTGGGTTTTGAAGAAATGCACCTGCTCAATCTGGCCGTGCATCCTGACTGCCAGGGGCAGGGCTGCGGCTGGCTGCTGTTGCAGCAGTTGCAAAACTGGGCACGCTGGCATGGCGCACATACGTTGTGGCTGGAAGTGCGGCCAAGCAACGCGCGGGCGCTGGCGCTGTATCGCCGTTTCGGTTTTGTAGAGGTGGCGTTGCGCAAAGATTACTACCCCACGCCAGAGGGCGGGCGCGAGCATGCCGTGGTGATGCAGTTGCCACTGCAGGCATGAAGGCGGCTGCCCGGTGCAAGCCAAGGCGCTTGCAGGAAAAAGCGCACTGAGCAAAAGGCGTGGGGCGTGTGCACAAGAAAACCGCAAGAATCCGCCCGAGGGCATGCCGCGCCACGGGCATCCTGTGCAACAATTGTTCCTGACTGTAAGGCATGCCCCTGAATGGGTATGGCGTTGAACATCCGAGGAAAAACACATGACGACAGACAGCCAGATGACGCCCAGTGATATCGCCTTGCGCGATGCGGCGTTTGAATATCATCGCGTGGGCACGCCCGGCAA
>JAGOGU010000202.1 GCA_017996515.1 Allobrachymonas sp. | reverse complement strand
ATGCTGGCTGCCTCAGACATCGGCCAATGCCCGCACGTGCGCTTCCACGCAACGTGGCAAGGAGCTGAGGTTGTAGCCCCCTTCCAGACAACTGACGATGCGGCCCTGGCTGTGGCGCTCGGCCACCTCCTTGATACGGCGGGTCATCCAATTGTAGTCGGCTTCGACCAAGCCCATCTGGCCCATATCGTCTTCGCGGTGGGCATCAAAACCGGCGCTGATGAAAATCATCTCGGGCTTGAAGGCGTCCATCCGTGGAATCCACTGATTGCTCACGATGTCGCGAATGCCCTCGCTCTTGGTGTATGCCGGCACAGGGATGTTGAGCAGATTGGATTCTTCGCGCACCGGCCCTTCTGGGTAAAACGGATACTGGTAAAAGCTCAGCATCAGAATGCGCTCGTCACCGGCCACGATGTCTTCGGTGCCATTGCCGTGGTGCACATCAAAGTCGATAATGGCCACGCGATTCAAACCATGGCGTGCCACGGCGTATTTGGCGGCAATGCCAACGTTGTTGAAAAAGCAAAACCCCATGGCCTTGTCGCCACAGGCATGGTGCCCGGGCGGGCGTACGGCGCAAAAAGCGTTTTCCAACTCGCCGGCCAGCACGGCATCTACCGCTTCAACGGCCGCGCCCGCAGCCAGCAAAGCTGCCCGGTAGGTGTGACTGTTCATGGATGTGTCCGGATCCAGCGAAAAATGCTGCGGTTGACCTGCCGCAATATCGTCTTCTTCCAGCCAATCGTTCATGCCGCGCATGGCGGCGATATACATGCGGCGGTGCGCCAGCTTGATCTCGCCCAGGCTGGCGGGTTGCGGCTCGCGGCGCTCCAGCGCATCGGCCACGCCGGTTATGAGCAAACGATCTTCGATCACATCCAGCCGTTCGGGGCATTCTGGATGGTGATCGCCCATTTTGTGCAATTTGCAATCGGGGTGAAAGTAATAACCGGTCATACCCATGGCTTTGTCTCCCGCGCGGTGGCGCGCATGTATGGATGCAACTTGTTGTTTGACGACGAGTTTCGCATTGGCAAGGCAAAATGTCACGCACATGCGCTGGCAAATGCACCCTCCATCAGGAATATTTCTGATTATGTCTGCATAATGCGCCCATGCAATTCACCTCCCTCTCAAAAAACACGCCTTCGCCAGCAAACGACAACCCTGTTGTTGCCACTGCCGGCATGTCCAACGAACGCGCCTATCAACTGCTGCAGGCCCTGCTGCAACAGCTCAACCAGATCATTCTGGGCAAGGCCGAGGCGGTATCGGATGCCGTGGTGTGCCTGCTGGCCAACGGCCACCTGCTGATTGAAGACGTACCGGGCGTAGGCAAAACCACTCTGGCGCACACGCTGGCGCAAAGCATGGGGCTGCAATTTGCCCGCGTGCAGTTCACGTCGGATTTGATGCCCAGCGACCTGACCGGTGTGTCGATTTACGAGCGCAATCAGGAGCAATTCGTTTTTCACCCCGGGCCGGTGTTTTCGCAAGTGTTGCTGGCTGATGAGATCAATCGTGCCAGTCCCAAGGCACAAAGCGCCCTGCTTGAAGTCATGGAAGAGCGCCAGGTCAGCGCCGAAGGCAAAACCTACGCATTGCCGCAGCCCTTTTTCGTGATTGCCACACAAAACCCGCTGGAACAGCGCGGCACCCAGCCCCTGCCCGAATCGCAGCTGGACCGCTTTTTGATGCGCCTCAGCCTGGGCTACCCCGACCGCGCGGCCGAATACGGCCTGCTGGCAGGCACGGCACGACGCGATTTGCTGCAAAACCTGCAACCCGTGATGCAGGCAACCGACTTGTTGCAACTGCAAGCGCTGGTGCAAAACATCCATGCCGCTGACGCGCTCATCCACTATTTGCAGGATTTGCTGACCGCCACCCGCAATGGGCAGTGGTTCGAGCAAGGCTTGAGCCCGCGCGCCGGGGTCAGCATTTTGCGGGCGGCCAAGGCGCACGCGCTGCTGGCGCAACGCCATTTCGTCACGCCCGACGATGTGCAGGCCGTGCTGCCGCAAACCGCCGCGCACCGGCTGGTGCCCGTCAGCCACGCGGGCCGGGGTGCGATCGAGCAGGTACGCGCCATGATCGCCGCCGTGCCGCTGGCATGAAGCGGGTGCCTTACCTGCTGTACGTATAAAAACCTGTTCCGACACATGCCCGCCCCTGCCGGTATCCCGTCCGCCCCTGCGCCCAAACGCCCTTCTGCTTGGCGCACGCGGCTGCAACGCTGGTTCTGGTCGCGTCTGCCACGGCGTGACAGCACCGTGCTGCAACAGCGCAATCTGTACATTCTGCCCACAGGCGCAGGCTGGTTGCTGCTGGCGACGCTGCTGGCGCTGCTGATTGCCTCCATCAATTACCAACTCAATCTGGGCTATTTGCTCACCTTTCTGATTGCGGGGTGCGCCGTCATCAGCGTGCCGATGACGCATAACACCCTGCGCGGCCTGCAGTGGCACATTCGCCCGCCAAGCCCTCAGCATGCAGGCCGCCCCGTGCTGCTGGATATTCACCTGCACAACCCTGGCAAACGCACGCGCTGGGGCATTGGATTGCGCCTGCAAGATCCGGCACAGCCCATGCCCAAGACCACCATTGACAGCATGAGCTGGCTCGACAGCGCCCTCGGCGCCAGCCAGACCATGCAGCTGGCCTGGCAAGGCGCGCACCGCGGCTGGCACGATCTGCCGATGGTACATATAGAAACACGCTTTCCCTTGGGCGTGTTTCGGGTGTGGAGTATGTGGCGGCCTGCATCGCAGGTGCTGCTCTACCCCGCCCCCGAAACGCCCGCACCTGCCCTACCCGGTCAAGGCCACCTGCCCGCTACCGATGATGTGCCGTTACACACCAGCTCTTTGCGGGCAGGCGCTTCAGACGAGTTGCCCGAAGACATCCGCCCCTATCAGCGGGGCGATTCGCCACGCCACATCATCTGGAAAAAAGTGGCGCAAATCGGCGAGCTCGTCAGCCGCGAAAGCCGCCGCCCCCACAGCCCCGATTTGTGGCTGCACTTTGACGCGGCCGACCCCCAGCGCGGCAGCGAAGCCGCCCTGAGCCGCCTGTGCGCCTGGGTGCTACTGGCCAGCGAGCAAGATGTGCGCTTTGGCCTGTACCTGCCCGCAGCCGCCGGCCAGGCAGCCGTTGCACTCGCCCCCGATAGGGGCACCAATCACGCCCAACGCTGCCTACAAGCCCTGGCCGAA
>JAGOGU010000201.1 GCA_017996515.1 Allobrachymonas sp. | reverse complement strand
GTGCTCATCCGTCAGCTGGTTCTGGCGCTTGCCCTTGGAAAAGTGTTCGGCGGCGTTGATGAACAGCACATCGTCCGGCTTCTTGCACTTCTTCAGCACCAAGATGCACACCGGGATTCCGGTGGAAAAGAACAGGTTGGACGGTAGGCCAATTACCGTGTCGATGTGCCCGTCCAGCAGCAGCTTCTTGCGAATGCGCTCTTCTGCCCCGCCACGGAACAGCACCCCGTGCGGCAGGATGATGGCCATCACGCCCTCGTCCTTCAGGAAGTGAAAGCCGTGCAGCAAAAAGGCAAAGTCCGCCGCCGACTTGGGCGCCAGGCCGTGGCTTTTAAAGCGCACATCGTCTGCCATGGCCTCGTTGGGCTCCCAGCGGTAGCTGAACGGCGGGTTGGCCACAATCGCATCAAACGCAGGCTTTTTGGCCGGATTCAGCTCGCGCAGCATGTCCCAGTCGTTGGCCAGCGTGTCGCCGTGGAAAATTTCAAACTCCGTGTCCTTCACCCCGTGCAGCAGCATGTTCATGCGCGCTAGGTTGTAGGTGGTGATGTTCTTCTCTTGGCCGTAAATCTGGCCAATGCCATGCGGCCCCATGCGCTTGCGCACGTTCAAAAGCAGCGAGCCCGAGCCACATGCAAAGTCCATCACGCTGTCGAGCCGTTGCTTCACGCCCGTGCGTGGCTCCTGGCTGTCCAGCGTAACGATGGTGGAGAGGATGTCCGAGATTTGCTGCGGCGTATAAAACTCGCCCGCCTTCTTGCCCGAGCCCGCCGCAAACTGGCCAATCAGGTACTCATACGCATCGCCCAGCGCGTCCACGCTGGTAGAAAAGTCGGCCAGCCCCTCGGCAATCTTCTGAATCACCACGCACAGCTTGGCATTGCGCTCGGTGTAGGTCTTGCCCAGCTTGGGCGAGCCCAGATCAATTTCAGAAAACAGTCCGCCAAACGTGCTTTGAAACGACTCGGTTTCGATGTACTTGAAGCCCTCTTGCAGCGTGTTGAGCAAACCCGCATGCTGCGTGCGCGCCATGTGTGCAATGCTGCTCCACAGGTGCTGCGGCTCAATCACGTAGTGCACCTTGCGGCGCATCTGCTTTTCAAACGCCGGCACATCGGCTGCGTTGTCGGCATACCAAACGGCCAAAGGCACGCGGTTGTCATCGCCCGCCAGCTTGGGGTAATCGCTGCCCAGTTCCTTCTTGGCCGCCGCCTCGTAGTTGTCCGACAGATAGCGCAGAAACAGAAACGACAGCATGTAGTCGCGGAAATCGTCCGCGTCCATGGCCCCGCGCAGCTGGTCGGCAATGGCCCACAGGGTCTTGCCCAGTTGTTTTTGGTTTTGTTCGGTCATGTTGGTGTTGGTATGTGAAGCGGGTCAGTGCAGGGCCAACGGCCCTCCGCAGCACCTCTTGAACTTCTTCCCACTGCCACAGGGGCATGGCTCGTTACGGCCCACTTTGGTGCTCATGCGTTGTGCCCGCTGGCGCTCGTTGATGGCCTGCCGCACCGGCAACCAAAAAGCATGGATGTGCAACAAACTGCTTTCGATCTCTGCCGCCAATGCTGCCCGCTGCGCGGGGGTCTCTGTCAAGGCATCCTGATCGGTTGAAAACGCGTCTTCACCCACCAAGCCGATGGGGCGGTACCAGCGCTGGCCCTCAGGGTCATGCAGCAGTGCCTGCCATGCAGCCGGATTGAGCCTGACACCTTCAGAAAATCCGTAGGCCCACATTTCGGCATCGTCAAATTCGCCTGAGTCCGTTGTGCGGACACCCCACACCGGGCACACTTCCGGCGGCTGCGCCGCATAGCCCGACACGATGCCGTTGTAGTGGCGCATGAGCAATTGCAGAACACGATTGAACACCTCCACGCTGGGCATGGCAGGCGTCTCTCCGTCAGCCGTGCCCCACACCTTGGGCAGCCACTGGTGGGGATGGATGAACTCCGGCCCAATGGCGATGGCGTGCAAGAAACCATCGAGCGTGTCCAGCGTCATGCCCTCTTCGGTGTCCACCTCATCGAGCAGAAACTGGTCGAGCTCGTCCAGTTCTTCGTCTGACAGTGGCTCAAACAGGTCATGCGTACCGGTCGGAGGCTGTGCAGCTTTGGGCGCATCGGTCAGGAAACTGTGGATGCCCTCGGGCTCAATCTCTGACAGCGCGGCCTCCAGCGCCGCCTGGTCAGTCTCAAACTGATCGTCCCACACCGTAGACGTTCCCCGTTCATCCTCCACCTCCAGAATCCAGAGGCTGTCAGCACTGCGGTAAATCTGGATGCACAGTGTGTGCCCTTCGGCGCTGTACGTTTGCTCCAGCGGCGAGTGAATGATTTCCATGTCGTCGGTCGCCACGCTTACAAATCCTCCACCCGGTATTCGCTATAACCTTCGTAGTAATAGCTCACGTCAATGCCCTTCATATACAGCTCGCGGTCGTTGATTTTTTCTGTCAAAGCATTTTTTAGCAGGTGCTTGATTTCAATATCTTTGACGACGCTGCGCTCCATGGCCGACAAATAATCAGCCTTGTCCACCGCATTCCAGTCAATCACCTGCTGTATTTCTTTTTTCAACATCAAATCCAGCCAGATGCGCGTGGCGCGCCCGTTGCCCTCTCTGAAGGGATGGGCCACGTTCATTTCCACGTATTTTTCAACGATCTGGTCAAAATTTTGCTGCGGCATGGCGCTGATGTGCTCCAGCGCCTGCTGCAAATACATGACCGGTGCAAACCGGAAACTGCCTTTGGCCAGGTTCACATCGCGCACCTGCCCGGCAAATTCATACACATCCCCAAACAAATAGGCATGGATATACGCCAGCCCGGCAAAGGTGCCCACCTCTGCATTGTTGATGTCGCCACTTTCAAACAACTGCTTGGCTTTTTGCTTGCTCAGTTTTTCTTCTGCCCGGTTCAGCTCCACCTGGCTGGTCAGCTGAAGTTTGTTGCCTAAGACCATGGGGTGTCCTTTGCCGTGGAGGTGAATTGTTGATGGAGTGTCATGGCTTGGGGCGGTTCTTGAGGGAGATTTCCAGCGCCTTCAGTTCGGCCTCATCTTGCGCATCCGCAGCACGCGCTTCTTCGGCTTTGCGGCGCTGGTCAAAGTCCAGATACAGCGGCTCCAGCTTTTGCTCCATGCGGGCGTGGCTGACGATGCCTGCTCCGCTGAGCAGCGGGAACCCGTTGGACACAATGATCTGCCCCACGTTCTCGCGCCAAAAGCCCATGCTGGTAATGG
>JAGOGU010000200.1 GCA_017996515.1 Allobrachymonas sp. | reverse complement strand
CCCAAGCCGCATTTGATCAAGAGGCTAATGTTCGCAAGGCGTTGAAACAATCCACCGCCCAACGCCAAAACATCCTGCGCGCCGCCTTCTCCGGCCAACTGGTGCCGCAAGACCCCCACGACGAACCGGCCAGCGCACTGCTGGAGCGCATCCGCGCCGAGCGGGTCGCGCAGGGCGCAGTAAAAAAATCGCGTGGCCGCAAAGCCAAGGAGGCCGCATGAATTCGAGCGACGGAGTGGACGAAATGGATGTGGCCAGCCTGGCAGAAGCCTACGACCTGGAATGCAAGGCAGCGCAAGGGCGCGATGGCCGTGGCGAGCTGCCAGACGATGTGTGGAAAAGCTACAGCGCCATGGCCAATGCCGATGGTGGGGTGATTCTGCTGGGCGTGCAGGAAAAGCCACGGGGCAGCTTCCGTGCCCTGGGTTTGGCGGATGTTGAACGGGTGCGCAAGGCGTTGTGGGACAACTTGCATAACCGCAAGCAGGTCAGCGTCAACCTGCTGACCGAGCAGGATGTGGATGTGGTGCAGATCGACGACCACATGGTGCTGCGCGTCCGCGTGCCACGGGCATCGCGCCAACAGCGGCCCGTGCATGTGGGGAGCAACCCGTTTGGGGGCACCTATTTGCGCCGCTACGAGGGGGACTATCAGGCGGATGACGAGGCGGTGCGCCGCATGGTGGCCGAGCGCGTGGAGGACTCGCGTGATGAGCGGGTGCTCAAGGGGTATGACTTTGGCGACCTAGACATGGATACGGTCGCGGCATACCGCAACCGGTTTGCGGCGGTGAAGCCGGGCCATGTGTGGAGCGACCTGCCCCTGCCCGAGTTTCTGGAGCGCATTGGGGCGTTTGGCAAAGACCGCGAGGCAGGCCTCAGCGGTTTGCGGCTGGCGGGTTTGTTGATGTTTGGCCGGGCCGAGGTGATCTGCGATGCGCTGCCGCACTACATGGTGGATTACCAGGAAAGGCCAGAACCCAAAGCCGATAAGCGCTGGATTGACCGCTTAGTACCCGATGGCAGTTGGTCGGGCAATGTGTATGACTTTTTCCGCAAGGTGTACCTGAAGCTGACGGTAGATCTGAAGGTGCCTTTTCAGTTGCAGGCGGGCCAGCGGATTGACGACACGCCGGTGCATGAGGCGCTGCGCGAGGCTCTGGTCAACACCTTGATCCATGCCGATTTCTCGGGCCGGGTATCCGTGCTGGTCGTGAAGCGGCCGGACATGTTTGGCTTTCGCAACCCCGGCCTGATGCGCGTACCGCTGGAGCAGGCGGTGATTGGCGGCAATAGCGATTGCCGCAACCGGCGCTTACAAAAGATGTTTCAGCTGGTGGGCTATGGTGACCATGCGGGGTCTGGGTTGCCGAAGATTTATCGGAACTGGGCTGGGGAGCATTGGCGCAGACCGGTGTTGCACGAATTGCGTGAACCTGAGCAAACGCTGATGGAGCTGCGCATGAGCAGCCTGGTGCCACAAGACGTGCTGGTGGAGTTGCAAAATCGCCTGGGTGAAAGCTTCACGGCCCTGCCAGAGTTGGCGCGGCTGGCACTGATTACAGCCAGCACGGAAGGGGTGCTGAACCATGCGCGCTTGCGCCAGATTGCCACCGATCATCCGGCAGACATTACCAAGATGCTGGCCAGTCTGGTACGCGATGGTTTGTTAACGCCCCAAGGCACAGGCCGGGGCATGGTGTATTACCTGCCGTGGGAGCCGCAGGCGGCGTCCATGGGTTTTGCTGCAGGGGAAACCCCATTAACACCGGAGCTAAACCCCTTAACACCGGAGCTAAACCCCATAACACCGGAGCAGCCGGACAGCGCTCCGGTGGCTGCGCCTGGGCCAACGGTGATTTCTGACCTTACCCAGATGGACTCCGCCGAACTCGCAAGACTGCGAGCATTGGCCGCGCCGGTGGCCGAGCGTGGCCGCGCAAGCCCGGAGCTAGTGCAGCAAACCGTGTTGGCACTGTGCGCCGATCGGTACTTGGGCTTGCGTGCACTGGCACAGCTATTGGGTCGCAACCCCGACGGGGTTGATTTGCGCAAACGCATTCTGAATCCCCTGGTCGCCCGCAAACAGTTGCAGCGCGCATACCCCAACCCGAACGATCCACGCCAGGCTTACTCGGCCAGCACGACGAAATCTGACGCATGAACACCTCCTCCCTCGTCCAGAAAGTCTGGAACTTTTGCCACACCCTCAAAGACGATGGCGTGGGCTATGGCGACTACCTGGAGCAGCTCACTTACCTGCTGTTTTTGAAGCTGGCGCACGAATACGCGCAAGAGCCCTACAACCGCGACACGCACATCCCCAACGGCTATGGCTGGGCCAGCCTGACCAGCAAAGTGGGCGAGCCGCTGGAGGCACATTACCTGGCCACGCTGCACCGGCTGGGGCAGGAGCCGGGCATGCTGGGCGCCATCTTTTTCAAGGCGCAGAACAAAATTCAAGACCCGGCCAAGCTCTCGCGCCTGGTGCAGCTGATTGATGCCGAAAGCTGGATCAGCCTGGATGCCGACACCAAGGGCGACTTGTACGAAGGCCTGCTGCAAAAAAACGCCGAAGACACCAAAAGCGGCGCGGGCCAGTATTTCACGCCGCGCGCGCTGATCGAAGCCATGGTGGCCTGTGTGCGGCCCGAGCCCATGAAGACCATCGCCGACCCGGCCTGCGGCACGGGAGGCTTCTTCCTGGGGGCCTACAGCTGGTTAACGCGCCCCGGCGCCGCGCTGGACAAACGGCAAAAGGCGTTTCTGCGTGACCAGACCTTCTACGGCAACGAGATCGTGCCCAACACGCGCCGCATGTGCCTGATGAACCTGTTCCTGCACAGCATCGGCGAACTCGACGGCGAGCCGTTGGTGGAGCGCTCGGACGCCCTGATTACCGAGCCCAAACGCAAAGTGGACTATGTGCTGGCCAACCCGCCCTTCGGCAAGAAAAGCAGTATGACGTTCACCAACGAAGAAGGTGAAGACGACAAGGATGCATTGATTTACGAGCGGCAAGACTTTTGGACTACCACGTCGAACAAGCAACTCAACTTTTTGCAGCACATCGTCAGCATGCTGAAGGTGGACGGCAAAGCGGCGGTGGTGCTGCCAGACAACGTGCTGTTTGAAGGCGGGGCGGGCGAGAAGATTCGCAAGAAGCTGCTGGAAAACTGCGATGTGCACACCGTGCTGCGCCTGCCCACGGGCATTTTCTATGCGCAGGGCGTGAAGGCGAATG
>JAGOGU010000199.1 GCA_017996515.1 Allobrachymonas sp. | reverse complement strand
TCACCCGGCCATTGGGCATCGCCCCGGCGAGTCGTACATTCGCAGCTGGCAAATGGAGCCGCTGCCCATTGCCACCTTGGCGGGCTTGACGCCTGCGGACGTGCATATCCGCTTTTTTGATGACCGCATGGAGGCTATCGACTACGATGCGCCCACCGATGTGGTGGCCATTCCGGTAGAAACCTACACCGCCAAACGCGCCTACCAGATTGCCAGCCGCTACCGGCAGCGCGGTGTGCCCGTGATATTGGGCGGCTTTCATGCCACCCTGATGCCTGAAGAAGCCATGCGCTTTGGCGATGCGGTCGTCACCGGCGAGGCCGAGGCCATTTGGGCACAAGTCATGGATGACGCCCGCCACCGCACCTTGCAGCGCCGCTACCACGGCGAGCGCCTGGACCTGAGCACTATTCGTGTGGATCACCGCGTGTTTGCCGGCAAGCGTTATCTGCCCATCGGCCTGATTGAAACCGGGCGCGGCTGCCGTTTCTCCTGCGAGTTTTGCGCAGTGCAAACTTTTTTCGGTCGCACGCACCGCACCCGGCCGGTAGATATCGTATTGGCGGAGCTGCACACACTGCGGGGCAGCAAAAAACTCTTCTTTTTTGTGGACGACAACTTCGCTGGCAACTTGGCCGCAGGCCGCGAACTGCTGCATGCGCTGGAACCATTGAAGCTGCGTTGGGTCACGCAGTTGAGCATTCATGCCGCGCATGACGAAGCCTTTGTTGCCGCCCTTTCGCGCGCGGGCTGCCGGGGCGTGCTGATCGGGTTCGAATCGCTGGATGCACGCAACCTGCGCCTCATGCACAAGCAATTCAACACCATGAAAAGCGGCTACATTGGCGCGCTGGCCCATTTGCGCAAGCACCGCATTGGCGTGTACGGCACCTTTGTGTTTGGCTACCCGCACGATTCGGCAGAATCGTTCGACGCGGCGGTGGACTTTGCCATCGAGCAAGACATGTACATCGCCGCCTTCAACCACCTCACGCCGTTTCCGGGCACGCCGCTGTACCAGCGCCTGCAAGACGAAGGCCGCCTGCGCTTCGAGAACTGGTGGCTAGAAGAACGCTACCGCTACAACGACCTGCCTTTTGTGCCCGAACAGCTCACACCCGAACAAATCACCCAAGGCTGTGTGGCCGCGCGCAGGCGTTTTTACAGCTGGCCCAGCATTCTGAAGCGGCAAAAGCGCAACCGCATGGACTTTTTCATGTGGCGCAACTTCTTCCCCATCAATGCCATGCACCGCAACGAAGTGGCACTGCGCAACGGCTACCCCTTGGGCGATTTGCGCGACACCGCTCCATTGATTGAAGTGGCCGCTTAAAACACGCTTGAGACACGATCGAAACCCCAATGGCTGCCACGCACTCCGTAAACTACCAGCTCGCCACCCCTGCCGATGAGGCCGACCTGCGCGCCCTGCTGCTGGACAACGCCATGCCGGGCTGGGTCAGCATGGCGCTTACACGCGAGCCGAATTATTTTGCCGGCAGCCACCTGTTTGGCGCAGAGCAAACCATCATTGCCCGCGAGCAAATAAGCCACCAGCCGGTGGGTATGTGCACCTACACCCACCAGCCCGTGCACTGCAACGGCCAACCTACCGAATTGGGCTATCTGGGCGGCTTGCGCATTGCGCCTGCCTGGCGGCAACGCCTGCGCATTGTGCGGCAAGGCTTTGCCGCCGTACGCGATTTGTGCGATCAGCCCCCCGCCCCCCTGTGGTACACCGCCATTGCCGTGGACAACCACCCTGCCCGCCGCCTGCTAGAAGCCCATATGCCCGGCTTGCCGCGCTATACCGCCTTGAACGACATGGTGACCATGCTGCTGCCCGCCACGCGCGGCAAGCGCCACGGGCTGTGGCAGGCTTTGGACACAAACGATCGCACATCGCCCCCCACTCTTGCTGCGCTGTGCAACTGGTACAACGCACAGGCCTGCGCTTACCAATTCGCACCGGTTTTGCAGGCCGAGTGGTTGCGCGCATGGCTGCAAAACAGCCACGCCATCTTCTACACGGTTACGCAACACGGCCGCTTGCTGGCCTGCATGGCACTGTGGGATCAGCGCGCCTGCCGGCAAGCCCGCGCCTTGCGCTACCGCTGGCCGTTGGGATTGCTGCGCCCCGCCCACAACGCCTGGGCGCACTTGACCAAACGCCCTGCGCTGCCCCGCACGGGCGAAGCATTGGCGCACAGCTTCATGGCTTTTTTAGCCTATGCGCCCGAAATGGAAGACAAGCTCATTGCATTGGTAGAAGACGCATTGGCGCTGGCTGCCACGCCCCTGGTCACCTTGGGTTTGCACGCCTGGCACCCGCAACTGCCGCGGCTGCAAGCCCGCTTCAAGCCCTGGTGCTATCGCACCCGCCTGTATGCCGTGAGCGATGCTGCAAGCCATGCCGATACCCTGCCGCTGGATGGCCGCGTGGCGCAACCCGAAGTGGCGATACTGTGAGCAGCTTGTGCGCACACCATGAAAATCGCCCTCATCCGCCCCAATATGGGCAATTACCGATCCAGCGACGCCATGACGCCGCTGGCCATGGGCATTCTGGCCGGGCGCAGCACAGGGCATGAGGTGGTGTTTTACGATGACCGCGTGGAGCCTGTGCCCGAGCGCATCGATGCCGACCTGGTCGCCATCAGCGTGGAAACCTTCACGGCGCGGCGCGCCTACCAGATTGCCGACCAATTGCGCGCCCAAGGCACACGCGTGGTGCTGGGCGGTTACCACCCCACCCTGCTGCCGCAAGAAGCCGCCGCCCATGCCGATGCACTAATCACGGGCGATGCCGAAGACGTTTGGGCGCAGCTCTTGCACGACGCACAGTGCAACCAACTGCAAGCCCTGTATGCCAGCCCCAATAGGCACGACCTGACCGATTACGCCATGGACAGGCGCATTTTTGCCAACAAGCGCTACGCCCCGATCGAGTTGGTGCAATACGGGCGCGGTTGTCGCTTTGCCTGCGATTTTTGCTCCATCCACCGCTTTTACGGTCACCACGTGCGCGTGCGCCCGGCGGCTGATGTGCGCGCCGAGCTGGAACAACTCAACCGCAAGCGCCTGCTCTTTTTTGTGGACGACAACCTGTTCAACACCGAAACGCAACTGCTGCAGCTGCTCGATGCCATTGCCCCGCTGCGCATGCGCTGGTCTTGCCAGATCAGCATTGATGTGGCGCGCAACCAGCACTTGCTGGATCGCCTGGCGGCTGCCGGATGCCGCTACG
>JAGOGU010000198.1 GCA_017996515.1 Allobrachymonas sp. | reverse complement strand
TGGTGGAGCTGGCCAAACTGAACCAGATTGACCGCTTATTTACCGATGCCCCCCCTCCTGCCCACTTCGCCAGCCTGCTGCAAGAGGCTGAAGTGCAGTGCATCGTCGCACAATAAGCAGCCTGCCTTCCCACCAGCGGCCTGAGGCCGCTTTTTTCTGCCCTATCCTTGTCAGTTATGACGACCTACCTGCTCGCCTTGGACCAAGGCACTTCCAGCTCCCGCTCCATCGTGTTTGATACGCAGGGCCGCATCGTGGCCTCGGCACAGCAGGAGCTCCCGCAGATCTACCCCCGCCCTGGCTGGGTAGAACATGACCCCCACGAAATCTGGCGCACACAGCTGACCACGGCCAAGGAAGCGCTGGCCAAAGCAGGCCTGAAAGCCAGCGACATTCGCTCGGTGGGCATTACCAACCAGCGCGAAACCACGATTGTCTGGAACCGCAGAACGGGCGCGCCCATTCACCACGGCATCGTCTGGCAAGACCGCCGCGCCGAGCCCACCTGCCAGCAGCTGCGCGAGGCAGGCCACAGCAACACCATCCTGCAAAAGACCGGCCTGCGCATTGACGCCTACTTCTCGGGCACCAAGCTCAAGTGGCTGCTGGACAACGTGCCCAGCGCCCGCGCTGCGGCTGAACGTGGCGAGCTGGCCTTTGGCACCGTGGACAGCTGGCTGATCTGGCAGCTGACTGGCGGCAAGCGCCACGTCACCGATGTGAGCAATGCCAGCCGCACCATGCTGTTTAACGTGCACACCAACCAGTGGGACAGCGACTTGCTGGCGCTGCTGGGCATTCCTGCCAGCCTGATGCCTGAAGTGCTGCCTTCTGCCGCAGACTTTGGCAAAACCGCTGAAGACGTGCTGGGCGGCATGATCAACATCGGCGGCGTAGCCGGTGACCAGCAAAGCGCGCTGTTCGGTCAGGCCTGCTTCAAGGCAGGCATGGCCAAGAACACCTATGGCACGGGCTGCTTCATGCTGATGCACACCGGCGGTCACTTTCAGACCTCGGCCAACGGCTTGCTGACCACCAGCGCCGCCCAGCCCGGCCCCACGCCCCAGTTTGCGCTGGAAGGCAGCGTGTTTGTGGGCGGTGCCGTGGTGCAGTGGCTGCGCGACGGCCTGCAGGCCATCGAGCACAGCGGACAGGTGCAGCAACTGGCCGAAAGCGTGCCAGACAGCGGCGGCGTCATGCTGGTGCCTGCCTTCACAGGTCTGGGTGCGCCGTACTGGGAGCCCGATGCCCGCGGCTCCATTACCGGCCTGACCCGCGGCAGCACCATTGCCCACATTGCCCGCGCCGCGCTGGAGTCGATTGCCTACCAAAGCGCGGCCCTGCTGCTGGCCATGAGCCGCGATGCGGTTGCCAACGGCGGCGCAGCCGTCAGTGAGCTGCGCGTAGACGGCGGTGCCTGCGTGAACAACCTGCTGATGCAGTTTCAGGCGGACTTGCTGGGCATTCCCGTGGTGCGCCCCGCCTGCGTGGAAACCACCGCACTGGGTGCAGCGTATCTGGCGGGCCTGTCCAGCGGCGTTTACCAAAGCACCGAAGAGCTGTCGGCGCTGTGGAAGGCCGAGCGCCGCTTTGTGCCCACGCTGGACAAATCCCGGGCTGATGAACTGATGGAGCGCTGGGAGCGCGCCGTGCGCCAGACCACGGCGCACTAGCGCATCACACCAACAAAAAGAGAGCTACCAGCGCTTGTACACTGGTGTTTTCAGATACAAAACACTTTGAAAACATTAACCCATAAGCGTTGGCAGCTCTTATTTTTTAAGTATTCATTGAAAGCATCGCCATGAATCAGACTTCTTCTCCCCGCATCGCCTTCATTGGCGGCGGCAACATGGCCAGCGCCATCATTGGCGGCCTGATTGGCCGTGGCGTTCCGGTGGATCACATCACCGTGGTGGAGCCCTTTGAGGCTGCACGTGCCGCGCTGCAAACCAAGTTTGGCATCACCGCCCTGCACACCGCCAGTGCCGCGCTGGCAGGGCAGGATCTGGTGGTCTGGGCCGTCAAACCCCAAAGCTTCAAAGACGCCGCCACCCCTGTGGCCGCACACACCGCTCAGGCTCTGCACCTGAGCGTGGCCGCCGGCATCACCACCGACAGCATTGCCCAGTGGCTGGGCACCCCCCGCATCGTGCGCGCCATGCCCAACACCCCGGCGCTGGTGGGCAAGGGCATGACAGGCTTGTTTGCCCGCCCTGAAGTCAACGCCCAAGGCCAGGCCCTGATCGAGCGCGTAATTGGCAGCACAGGCCAGTTTCTGTGGGTAGACGCCGAAGACAAGCTGGACGCCGTGACCGCCATGTCGGGCTCTGGCCCCGCCTATGTGTTTCTGTTTCTGGAAGCCATGACCCAGGCGGGTGTGGACATGGGCTTGACCGCCGATCAGTCCTACCAGCTGGCTGTGGCCACCTTCCAGGGCGCCACCGAGCTGGCTGCCCGCTCTGACGAAAGCGCCAGCGTGCTGCGCGAACGTGTCACCAGCAAGGGGGGCACGACCTACGCCGCCATCACCCACATGCAGCAAACCGAGCTGCCCCAGCACTTCATCGCGGCCCTGCGCAAGGCCGAGGCCCGCGCCAAGGAACTGGCCGCAGAGTTTGGCAAGTAAGCCCCACTGAACACGATAAAAAAAGCCCCGCCAGCATGGTTGCTGCGGGGCTTTTTGCATCTTCTCCACAGTGCGCCGCCTTTGCCAGCCGGGGCCGCACATTGCAGGCAGTGTTTGAGAAAAAGCGCATCAACCCAGACAGCGATTTAGCGATTTAGCGATTTGGCGATTTGGCGATTTAGAGCTTTAGCACCTGAGTGCGGGCCACCAGCGCACCGATGCATCACGGTCTGGGCAACCAGCGGCGTCAAGCACCCCAGAGCATGGAGCGCATGGAGATCGATGCCATCTGAAAATCAGCATTAAAAAACCGTGCGCGCTCGCCGCTGCCCACAGCACCTGCCGCATACAAAAGCGGTAGATAGTGGTCGTGCGTCGGGTGCGCCATCTGCGCCACAGTGCCCATTTGCTGAAAGTTGCTCAGCCCGGCCAGATCGCCTTTTTCAACATGCCCGGTCACCATCTGGTCAAACTCGATGGCCCAGTCGTACGCCTGCAGCGGCGACTGTGTACGCTGCAGGGCACGCAGGTTGTGCACGGCATTGCCACTGCCCACAATCAGCACGCCGCGCTCGCGCAGTTGCTGCAATTGCTGGCCCAGCGCAAAGTGCTCTGCGGGGGGACGGCTGTAGTC
>JAGOGU010000197.1 GCA_017996515.1 Allobrachymonas sp. | reverse complement strand
TTGAAAAACGGCAGAGAGGGGAATGCAAGGCACATTGGTTTCGTGTACATCGAAGCCACTTGCGCGATGCTGCGCTGCTATGGCAGCGTCTGCCGTTGAAATGCCGGTATCTGGTATTTCAAAAAAATGCAGTACGGCTGAGTCTGATCCAACTGCCGCCTGGATAACCGTGTCACCGGGCCTCTTCTGCCTGAGCAGTGCAGCATAGTGTGGTGTGGGCTCCACATGAATGCCTTGCCAGCCGTGCTCATGGAATGCAAGGCTGACGGAGTCGATGACCGGGTCCTGGGCGCCCACATCGATATACAAGCCTCGCTCAATATGGCCTAGTGCTCGCCAAAGCATGACATCTTCAAAATTTTGCGCGTACGAAGTGATATTCATGCGATCGATCCCATGGGGCAGGAAGTGGAGATGCCTGCCTTGAGGGCCGCAGCGCTGTGATTGGGCTCTGGCACTTGGCATTGCAAGCCCAAGGAATGCAGAAGCTGGGCAGCGGAAAGCTGCCACGTTGGAAAAAATGAACTTGCGTGGCTTTGTGGCGGCAAAACAGTTGTCCCCCAGGCAGGCTTTAGCCAATTGGCAAGCACAGTGGCAAGATCGTTTACCGATTCCCCATGGAAATAGGTAATACCTGCAAGCTTGAGTTCTTGAAAAACCGCAATCTCGCGTGCCAGCACCGGCTTGCCATGCTGCACAGCTTCAACCAAAGGCAGACCAAACCCTTCTCCTCTGGATGCCACCAGAACGCCGCTGCATGCGTCATAGAGTTGTGCCAGGTATTCATCGCTGACGTCTTCCAGCCAGAAAAGCCGCTGGCCTGCCTGTGGATGGCAGCGCAGTTTTTCTTGCAGTGCCTGGGTTTTCCAGCCCGGGCGGCCGACGATGACCAAGAGAGGTGCATTCTCCCACTGCTGCCAAAGCTGCTCAAAAGCAGCCAGCGCCTGGTCATAGCCCTTGCGCGGCTCCAGCGTGCCCACCATCAAAACAGCCGAGGTGCTACGCAGTCGTGCCAACACGGATGAAGCCTGTGCCGGAAGACCGCCGCTGGGTGCGCTGGCCTCAATATCTGCACCCAATACGATAGTGCTGGCGGGCAAAGTTGTGGGCAGCATCCCAAAGTGGGTGTTCAGCCAGGCGTGCAGTTCCATCTTGACGGTCTCGGAAATGCAGATGGCGCTGTCGGCATAGACGGCAAGCCACTTGATCCACCGTTTGAAATTGCGGACGGTTTTGGGGTTAAACCATTCAGGGTGCAGCAGCGGTAGCAGGTCGTACACCAGCACATGCATTTTGACCCCGCTCCTTTTCCAGCACAGCACCTGGGCCTGGTGGCGGGGCAGCAGATGGGCTGCAAGGTCCAGCCCCAAGAACAGATCACCGGACTGCACTTGCACATCCAACTGCATGTGCGATGCCGCAGTACCCGTATCTTGAAATGATTCGTCAAGAAAGTGGGGGCAGGCATAGCGGTAGCCGTGCTGGCGTGTGGCAAAAATGGGGCATACGCGATAGCCCGCTGGTGCCGCCATCAACAGCTGCAGCAGCAGCGCCCGCACCACGCGCTGAATGCCTGTGCGGGCATCGCTTTGGTGAATGACGGACACATCAACCAATAGTTGCCTTGTGGGCGCGTGGGCTGTCGGCGTTGTTGAAGCGGGCTCATTCAGGCATTGCCGGGCGAGTCGCACGGGCATGAGCGTAAGTGCCCAGGCGGGCATCTGCCAAGCAAAAGCGCTCATTCTGCCGCGTGGTTTTGATAAAACGCGAACGCCTCATCCACGTGGTCAAACGGGGTGAGTTTGCCTCGGACCAACACGGCCGCACGGCCGCAGTGCTCACGCACATAGCCCGGGTCGTGAGAGACGATGATCATGGCCCGATCCTTGCGCTTTTCAAACAACTCAACGCGGCATTTCTCATGAAAACGGCTGTCGCCCACTGCCACGATTTCGTCAATCAGAAAGCAGTCAAACTCCACCACCATGCTGATGGCAAAAGCCAGACGGGCGCGCATGCCGGCCGAGTAGGTCTTGACGGGCTCGCGCAGGTAGCGGCCGAGCTCTGAAAATTCCTGCACATAGGCAATTCTGTCCTCGGTGCTTTTGCCATACACACGGCAAATGAAGCGTAGATTGTCCAGCCCGGTCAGCGAGCCCTGAAAGGCGCCACCAAACGCCAGCGGCCATGACACACTCATTTCACGCCGGATATGACCTGCACTGGGCCGCTCTGCGCCGCTGATGAGCCGGATGATGGTGGATTTGCCCGCGCCATTGCGGCCCAGAATGCCGACCTTTTCCCCGGGGCGAATGGTCAAATTAACGTCGTCCAGCACCGTGACTTCGCCGTGGCGCGTGGCATAGCGCTTAGTGACATGCTCGATATGAATCATTCTGGCATCACCGTACGGCTGATTTGACGGAGTTTTGCAAGACCCAGCAGTGTCAGCACCGCGCAGAATACCGCCATGTACCCGATGTCATAGTGCGCTTTGAAGGAGGAACCGAAATAGCCTTCGCGCAGCAACTCAACGCCATGCACCATGGGCAACAGAAGCACCAGGTCTTGCGCGGTTTTGGGCAATATGTCCACCATGAAGGCTGCGCCCGACAGCGGGAACAGCAGATATGAGGCGGGGTGCCACAGTTTGTCCACGATTTCGGATTGTTCGCTCAATGCCCCCATAAGTGTTGCCAATGCAAAACCAAACCAGGCAAGCATGAACCAGGCAAGCAACACTTTTCCAACATCTTCCGGCGGTTTGAGCCAGCCAATGGCACAGAAAAGTAAGCCGAGTATCACGAAAGAAATCGTAGCGCCTGCAACTTCCAGCAGTAGGCGTGCAGCAAAGATATCCACTACTTTCACGTGACGGTGGTACATCAGCGCCAGGTTAGGACCAACGGCGCCAATGCACCGGCTGGGCATATTTCGCCATAGCAATACGCTCGAATAGCCAGTCAGAGCAAAGGCCACAATCGGAAGGCTAGAGCCATGAGCCATGTCGGCTAGAGTCCACAACGTTGTCACCCCCAACGTAAATAGCATCGGCTCTACAAAAAGCCACAAAAAACCGATGTTATGCCGCCCAAAACGGGTGAGTACTTCGCGCATCAACAGGGCGCCAATGACCCGGCGCTGGATGGCCCAGGAGGCAGCCAAGGAAGAGTGTGAAGGACGTGGAGAGTCTGCCAACGTCTGCTCCTTCAATCCTGATGCTCACGCACGCCAGCCAGCAGCATGCTCAAAACACCCCATGCCAC
>JAGOGU010000196.1 GCA_017996515.1 Allobrachymonas sp. | reverse complement strand
CCGCGGCGCAACACCTCGCTCAATACGCTGGAAGCGGCAAAGACCAAACCGCTGCCCGCCAGCACACGCATCTCTTTGCCCAAGATGCTGCCAGCCAATCGGCGCGACTGTTTCCACCTCCAGGGATGCAGCAACACCACCGCAGCGCCCGCAGCAGCTGCCGCTGCCAACCAAGGCAGCGGGCGTTTGCGGATTTCGGATTGCAGCAACGGCTCTCCCACCTGCAAGGCGAAATGCGCAGGATGCTTGCGCCAGCGAGAGTGCAACACAGCGCCCAACAAGCTGCCGACCTTGTCAAATACGTTGGCAACCGCCTGCCCTACGCCGCCACGTGCCTCTTGGCGGGCGCGCGGCGCAGAAATGACCGCGCCTTTTTCAGCCTCTGCTACGCCCACATTGAACGACTCTGTCTGTTGAGGCACAAGCGCAGCGGCGGCTGTTGTGGGAACAGATGCCGCTGTCTGCTTGGCTTTTCGACCAACTGGCCATAGCTTGCGCAAGGAGCTAATAACTGTCGGCTTTTTGGGTTTGGGCGGAGGATACAAAGCCGCATGCAGCGCCTGCCGCGACAGCGCCAGTTTTTCGGCGGGCGTCAATACTGGCTGGGGCGCAGCCGTGGATGGATGAGAGGGGGTATTTTCAGTGCTCATGATCTTTGACCGTCGGGCCGTTCAGTGCCTGCATATCGGCAGCAAATTGCTGTTTGATGGTGTCGATGGAAGAGCCTTCTGTCTTGCGCAAGGCAACGATCAGGGCGGCCACAGCCAACAGCAAGGGAATAGCTGGCACCACGATCAATATCCAGTGATACTGGCCATGCAGCATGCCGATCATGGCCGCAACGCCGCAGAGCAACACAAACACCAGCATGCCGATGGCAAATGTTGCCCACGCCGCCGCTGTGATGGCCCATTGCCGGGCCGCGCCCTGCATTTCACTGCGAACAAATTCGCCATAGTTGCGCACATGCGCAGTCAGCAGTTGCGGTTTGAGAATAAGCGCCTTGAGCAAGGCATAGATCATGATGAGACCTTTTGAATCATTCGCCATGCAAGCTTGCCTGATCTGGTGGCTCAGGCATTGCCCGATTGCTGAAATGTTGGTTCTGCATGTACAGGCCAACGGCTTTTGTCGATTATCAATGGGAAATGGTGGTTTTGCAACAACACGTTATCGCAACCAACGCCTTTGCCAGAAAGAACCATCGCCCCATCAGTACACCATTTTGCCCAACGCAAACACAAGAGACAAAAGAAAAGCGATGCACCCTGCCTATTTCTAGTCTTTGAGCGCAATCAGGGACAGAAACTCTTTGCGCAAATCGCTGTTGCGCAAAAAAGCGCCGCGCATGATGGAGTTGATCATGCGGCTGTTCATATCTTTCACGCCGCGCCAGGCCATGCAATAGTGGCTGGCGTGCATGACCAGCGCCAAGCCGTCCGGTCGGGTTTTTTGCTGAATCAGGTCGGCCAGCTGCACGACGGCCTCCTCCTGAATTTGCGGGCGTCCCATGACCCATTCGGCCAAGCGCGCGTATTTCGACAGCCCAATCACATTGGTGTCTTTATTGGGCATGATGCCGATCCACAGCTTGCCGATGATGGGGCACAAATGGTGCGAGCAGGCACTGCGCACGGTAATGGGGCCAACCAGCATCAGCTCATTGAGCGCTTCGGCGTTGGGAAATTCGGTAATCACGGGCTGCTGCACATAACGCCCCGCAAACACCTCTTGGAGGTACATCTTGGCCGTGCGCCGTGCCGTGTTGTGGGTGTTATGGTCGTTTGCGGTATCGATCACCAAACTGTCCAGCACCGCCTGCATTTTTTTCGTGACCTCATCCAGCAAGGCATCCAGCTCGCCGGGCTGCAAAAATTCGGCAATGTTGTCGTTGGCATGAAAACGCTGGCGCGCTGCCAACAAGCGCTCGCGAATTTTGACGGAAACCGGAACCCCTGCCTCATCGTGGGACTGGGGAGATTGAAGCTCTTGCTGTTTTTTCATGAAGCATCCAGAAAATGCCATGCATCATGCATGCGCATTCAAATCATATGGCAATCAGGTCAAAGTAAATTCTGCCACCAATGGCAAATGATCCGATAGGCGCGCCCAATTCCGCAGCCCCACCTGTTCCATCAAATGTTCTTTTTGCGGCACGAACTGCCGCACCCGCGACAGGCCACGCGCGTACACATGATCCAGTTGAGTCAATGGCAGGCGCGCCGGATAAGTCAAACATCCGGGCATGCCAGTTGCATTGTGCAGGCCGTGCTGCGCCAGCATGCCATGCAGCTTGGGGCCCCATTCGTTGAAATCGCCCGCAACCAGCAAAGGCACACGATCGGGCACTTCGCGCGAAATGAATTTTTGCAATTGGTGAATCTGACGCACGCGACTGGTGCCAATCAGCCCCAGATGCACCACAATGACATGCACGTGCTGGCCATGGATGTCAATCACGGAATGCAGCAGCCCCCGCTGTTCAAAGCGGTGGTCTGAAATATCCTGATGCTGATGGCGCACCACCGGCCAGCGGGAAAGCATGGCGTTGCCGTGCTCGCCATGGGTGGTGATGGCATTGGTCATGTACACCGACTGATAACCGGCTGGCGCCAGGTATTCCGCTTGCGACTGGCGTGGCCAGTTGGCAAATTTTTGCTCGGCCTTGCGATTGAGCTTGCGCACTTCTTGCAGGCACACTACATCGGCCTGCAAACTGGCAATGGCCTGCTGGATATTGTGAATTTCCAGCCGTTGCGATGGCCACACACCCTGCACCCCTTTGTGGATGTTGTAGGTAACCACCCGCAGCGTTTGGCCGGTTTGCCCGTCAGCCGCCGCATGGTCAGCAGGTGCTTGTGGCTCTTGGCCGTTGGGCAACCAGATACCGTTGGCGCTGTACATGCGTGCATCCGTCGGTCGCGGCAGCCATCAACCCGCAGGCTGCGGATTGCGCAGGCGAATGTGCAACTCGCGCAGCTGCTTTTCGTCCACCGGGCTGGGCGCTTGCGTAAGCAGGCACTGGGCGCGCTGGGTTTTGGGGAAAGCAATCACGTCGCGGATGGATTCGGCCTTGGTCATGAGCGTGATCAGGCGATCCAACCCAAATGCCAAGCCGCCGTGCGGGGGCGCACCATATTGCAGCGCGTCCAGCAAGAAGCCAAATTTTTCGCGCTGCTCTTCAGGGCCAATTTTGAGCGCGGCAAAGACCTTGGCCTGCACGTCGGCGCGGTGGATACGCACCGAACCGCCACCCAGCTCCCAGCCGTTG
>JAGOGU010000195.1 GCA_017996515.1 Allobrachymonas sp. | reverse complement strand
CGCGTACGCCTGACCACAGGTGCGGCAGTCGTCGCGGAAAGATGGCAGAGTGGTCGAATGCGCCGGACTCGAAATCCGGTTTACAGGTCTTCCTGTAACGAGGGTTCGAATCCCTCTCTTTCCGCCATTCTTGGCCCTTGTTTTTGCAAGGGCTTTTTGTTTTTTGGGTGGTGCGTGCGGACGCACCGTGTATGGTTGTCCGTTTATAGTCTTGGCAACGCGCGCCATGCCATGCTAGGCATTGTTTGCCAATAATGCAACCTCATGAAGGGCATCCCCCCCTATGGATACAGATACCAAACCAAGCGATACACAACTTCTGGACCAGCAGGCACAGGCCATCTGGGCCCGCATGTGGTCGTCCATTTCGCCGGAATCGCGCCTGCTGGCCTGGACGGACTGGATCTCGCACCTGGCCATCAGCCCGGGCAAGCGGCTGGAACTTTTGCGCTTGGCGGCTGTGCACAACCAGTTGCTGCAAGCCTATCTGCGGCAGTATTTTTCAGCCCATCCTGACCAGGCAGAGCAAAATGCGGAAGGCGCAGGCGAGCAAGCGCCAATTTTGCCGTGCAGTGGTGACAGGCGTTTTCAAGACCCGGCATGGCAGCAATGGCCGTTCAACGTCTGGCACCAGTCTTTCCTGATGACGCAAAACTGGTGGGAGCACGCCGCCCGAAACGTCTGGGGCGTCAGCCCGCACCACGAGGCCAAAGTGGCGTTTGACATCCGCCAATGGCTGGATGTGTTCTCGCCCAGCAACTGGCTGTTGAGCAACCCTGTGGTGCTGCAGCGCACGCAGCAAGAGCTGGGCGCCAACCTGCTGCGCGGCATGCAATATTTTGCGGAAGATGTTCAGAAAAAAATCACGGGCCAATCCCCTGCGGGGGCCGAGAACTTCGTGGTGGGCCGCGATGTGGGCATCACTCCCGGCAAAGTGGTGTTGCGCAACCCGCTCATGGAATTGATTCAGTACGCGCCCACGACCGACAAGGTGCACCCCGAGCCGATACTGATCGTGCCCGCGTGGATCATGAAGTACTACATCCTCGACCTATCGCCGCACAACTCGCTGATCAAATACCTGGTGGATCAGGGGCACACGGTGTTTTGCATCTCGTGGAAAAACCCCGGCCCGGCCGAGCGCGATTTGGGCATGCGCGACTATTTGGAGCAGGGCTTTTTCGCTGCGCTGGATGCCATCAACGCCATCGTGCCCCAGCGCAAAATCCACGCCACGGGTTATTGCCTGGGCGGCACGCTGCTGGCCATTGCCGCAGCTGCCATGGCGCGCGATGCAGACGATCGTCTGGCCAGCATCAGCCTGTTTACCGCGCAAACCGACTTTACCGAGCCCGGCGAGCTGAGCCTGTATATCGATCAAAGCCAAGTCGCCATGCTGGAGGCGCAAATGGCGCAAACCGGTTATCTGGACGGCGAACAGATGAGTGGCGCTTTCCAGATGTTGCGCACCAACGACCTGCTGTGGTCACGCATGCTCAACGAATACCTGCTGGGCGAGCGCCGCCCCATGAATGACCTCATGGCCTGGAATGCCGACCTCACGCGCATGCCCGAGCGCATGCACAGCGAATACCTGCGCAAACTCTTTCTGAAAGACGAACTCAGCGAAGGCCGCTACATGGTGGGCGACCGGCCCGTGGCGCTGTCCGACGTCAGCGTGCCCATTTTCAGTGTGGCCACCGTCAGCGACCACGTCGCCCCTTGGCGATCGGTGCACAAACTGCATTACCTCACGCCGGCCGAAATCCACTTCGTGCTCACCAATGGCGGCCACAACGCCGGCATCGTGAGCGAACCCGGCCGCCCGCGCCGCAACTATCAGGCGCTCACCCGCGCAGCAGGGGGTAAGTACCTGGCGCCAACCGAATGGCTGCAACAAGCGCCTCGGCACGAAGGCTCGTGGTGGCCGGAATGGCAGGCGTGGTTGCAAGCCCGTTCGGGCGCTCCGTTGCGCCCGCCCCGCATGGGCGCAGCCGGCAAAGGCTACAAAGCCCTGTGCGATGCGCCCGGCACCTACGTGCTGGAAAAATAAGCGACCTTTTGTGCTTCCAGGGTTTGTTGTTCACCTTGCTGAGGCAACGGCTTCAGTAACGTGAACGGGCGGGCGTTGGTTCTCAGTGTTCGCCCAGATAGGCTTGGCGGATGCGGTCGTCGGCCAGCAGATCGTGGCCGCTGCCCGAAAAGCTGATGGTGCCGGTTTCCATGACGTAGCCGGTGTGGGCCACTTGCAGGGCAGCCTTGGCGTTTTGCTCGACCAGCAGCACGGTGACGCCTTCGGCGTTGATCTGGCGGATGATGTCAAAGATCATGCTGACGATGATGGGCGCCAGGCCGAGCGAGGGCTCATCCATCATGAGCACCTGCGGGCGCGTCATGAGGGCGCGGCCCACGGCCAGCATTTGCTGCTCGCCGCCCGAAAGCGTGCCGGCTTTTTGTTTGTAGCGCTCTTTGAGGCGCGGGAACAGGGTAAAGACGTGCTCCAGGTCGATTTCGATGTCGGCCTTGTCGCTGCGCGAGTAAGCGCCCAGGTAGAGGTTTTCGCTCACATTGAGGTTGGGAAAGACGCGACGCCCTTCGGGCACCAGCACCACGCCGGATTCGACAATGCTTTTGGTTTTGCCGTTGAGGATGGGGTGGCCGTTCCAGTTGATGGAGCCGCCATCGGCCTTGACCAGGCCGACGATGGCGTTGAGCGTGGTGCTTTTGCCCGCGCCGTTGGCGCCGATGAGGGTGACGATTTGCCCGGCGGGCACATCGAAGCTGATGCCGCGCAGCGCGTGGATGCCGCCGTAGCGAACAGACAGGTTTTTGATGGAAAGCATGGTTAGTCCACTCCCAGATAGGCTTCGATGACCTTGGGGTCGTTCTGGATTTCTTCCGGCGTGCCGTGGGCGATGGTGCGGCCGTATTCGAGCACGTAAAGACGGTTGCAAACGCCCATAACGACTTGCATGTGGTGCTCGATCAGCACGATGGAGAGCTTGAATTTGTCGCGGATGCTGCGGATGAATTCCATCAGCTCGACCGATTCCTGCGGGTTCATGCCGGCGGCGGGTTCGTCCAGAAACAGCAGTTTGGGGTCAGTTGCCAGGGCGCGGGCAATTTCGAGCCGGCGCTGTTTGCCATAGGGCAGGCTGGTGGAGCGGGCGTCGGCGTATTGCAGCAGCCCGACTTCATTGAGCAACTCGCGGGCGCGCTCGATCTGCTGGCGTTCTTTGCGCAGATAAGAGGGTAGGCGCAGGGTGGCTTCGATCAGATTGGCAC